>JAABRB010000275.1 GCA_011391185.1 Betaproteobacteria bacterium | reverse complement strand
GATACCGGAAACGTGCGGGGTTACTACCTGCCCTCGCAACTCGACAAGCGCCCTTACCTCTTGACGCGCGTCGATCCGGTCTATCCGCGGATCGCGCCGCCCAACGGCGGCCTGGTCACGTTGCGCCTGCTGATCACCGCGGAGGGCAAGGTCGAGCGGATGATCGTCGTCAAATCGGACCCGCCCGGCAAGTTCGACGCGGCAACGATGGCGGCATTCCGCGACGCCCGGTACTCCCCCGGCATCCTGGCCGGCGCAAAGGTGAAGAGCCAGCTTCTCATCGAGATGAAGTTCAACCCGATCGTCCCCCCACGCTGACGGGGAGACCGGCAAGGCGGCGCGGTCACGCCGGGGCGTGGAGCCCCTTCGGCAGGGGAAAATTGACGCGCTCCGCGACCCCGTCCAACGTCCGCACGCGCGTCGCCCCGAGTGACCGGAGGCGCTCGATCACTTCCTGCACCAGCACTTCGGGCGCCGACGCGCCGGCCGTGAGTCCGACGCGGTGCTTGCCCGCGAGCCACGCGGGATCAAGGTCCTCCGCGTTGTCGACCATGTAGGCGGGCACGCCCATATTGCTCGCCACTTCGCGCAGCCGGTTGGAATTGGAGCTGTTCGGCGATCCGACCACGATGACGACATCGGTCTGCGGCGCCAGCACCTTCACGGCATCCTGCCGGTTTTGCGTCGCATAGCAGATGTCGTCTCTTTTCGGGCCGATGATGCTCGGGAACCTGCGCCGCAGCGCCGCAACGATCGCCGCGGCGTCGTCGACCGAGAGCGTGGTCTGGGTCACGTAGGCGAGCTTCGCGGGATCGCGCACATCGAGCCGCGCGACGTCGGAAACGTTCTCGACCAGGTACATCCCACCGGTCGACTGCCCCATCGTGCCCTCGACCTCGGGATGCCCCCGGTGGCCGATCATCACGACTTCGCGGTCCTCCTCGCGACGCTTGGCAAGCTCGACGTGCACTTTCGTCACCAGCGGACAGGTCGCGTCGAACACGCGCAAGCCGCGCTCGTCCGCTTCCCGCTGGACCGCTTTCGACACGCCATGCGCCGAAAAGATGACCGTCGCGCCCGGCGGCGCCTCCGCGAGCGCCTCGACGAACACCGCGCCCTTGGCGCGCAGCCCGTCGACGACGAACCGGTTGTGCACGATCTCGTGGCGGACATAGATCGGCGCGCCATGCTGGGCCAGGGCGCGTTCGACAATCTCGATCGCGCGGTCGACGCCGGCGCAGAAACCGCGGGGATTGGCGAGGATGACTTCCATGTCCCGATTGTCGCTGCAGAAGGCGGATCCGTACAAGCGCGCCAGCATGGCCAGCCGCGCGAACGACCTAGTTCGCGTCGTGGGATTTGCGCCGCGCCGCCAGCAGCGCATCGAGGATCAGGAGCGCAGCGCCGATCGTGATCGCGGAATCCGCGACGTTGAACGCCGGCCAGTGCCAGCCGAATGCGTGGAAATCGAGAAAGTCCACGACCTTGCCGAGCGCCAGCCGGTCGTAGAGATTGCCGAGCGCGCCGCCCAGAATCGACGTCAGGCCGAGGCGGAAGAGCCGCTCGTTCCCGTGACGCCGGAGCAGGATCACGATCACCCCGGCGGCGACCAGCGTGATCCCGACGAAAAACTCCCGTTGCCATCCCGAGGCGTCCGCCAGAAAGCTGAACGCCGCGCCGGTGTTGAACACGAGAACGAGATTGAAGTGACCGGTCACGCGCACGATCTCGCCCGGCGCGAGCTGGGTCTGCACCAGCGCCTTCACCCCCTGATCCAGGACGGCGAGCGCAAACGCGACGGCGATCCACACGCCGACCTTCGACCAGGGCATTCGCGCCGCGGCGGCGTTCAAGCGAACTCGCGCGGCTCATCCGCGCCGGACAGGTTCGCCCGACAACGCCCGCAGAGCCCCGGATGCGCCGCGTCGGCGCCGACATCCTCGCGGTAGTGCCAGCAGCGCTCGCATTTAGCGTGCGGGCTCGGCGAACCGATGACCGACTCGTCCGCGGCCTCGACCACCCTCGCCTGCGAAGTGATCAGCACGAACCGCAGGTCGTCCTGCAAATGCCCAAGCGCTGCGTAACGCTCGCCCGCCGCGCGAACTTCGACGTGCGCCTGAAGCGGCGAGCCGATCGCTCCGGCGGTCCGGAGCCGCTCGAGCTCCTTCATCACTTCGGCACGGACCTCGCGCACGTGCTGCCATCGCGCAAGGAGCGCCGGGGCGTCCGATACGTCGGGAAATGCATGCCATTCGTGCAGAAACACGCTATCGTCCGCGCGTCCCGACAGCACGCCCCACGCCTCCTCGGCCGTGAACGACAGGATGGGCGCCATCAAGCGGAGCAGGCTGTGCGTGATGTGCCAGAGTGCGCTCTGGGCGGCGCGGCGCGCGCGCGAATCGGCGCGCGCCGTGTACAGCCGGTCCTTGAGGATGTCGAGGTAGAAGGCGCCGAGGTCCTCCGACGAGAAGTTCTGCAGCTTCTGGGCGACGAGATGGAACTCGTAACGCGCGTAATGGGCGACAAGCTCGTCCTGGAACGCTGTGGCGAGCGCGACGGCATAGCGGTCGATTTCGACCCATTCGTCGGGCGGCAGCGCATTTCGCGCCGGATCGAAATCCGCAAGGTTCGCGAGCAGGAAGCGCAGCGTGTTGCGGATGCGGCGATAGCTCTCGACGACCCGCTTCAGGATCTCGTCGGAGATGGAGAGCTCGCCCGAGTAATCGGTCGCGCCGACCCAGAGGCGCAGGATCTCGGCGCCCAGCGTGCCGGCGACCTTCTGCGGAACGATCACGTTGCCGCGCGACTTCGACATCTTGTGCCCCGCGCCGTCCACCGCGAAGCCGTGGGTCAGCAGGGCGTCGTAGGGCGCGCGGCCGTCCATCGCGCAGGCGGTGAGCAGCGAGGAGTGGAACCAGCCGCGATGCTGGTCCGATCCCTCGAGGTAAAGATCGGCCGGCCACCGGAAGCGCTCCGGCTCGCGCCGCATCACCGTGTAGTGCGTCGTACCCGAATCGAACCAAACGTCGAGCGTGTCGGTGAGCTTCGCGTACACACCCCCGTCCACGCCGAAGTCGGCGGCGCTCATCGCGAACCAGGCCTCGATGCCGCCCTGCGCCACGGCCTGCGCGGCGCGCTCGAGCAGGGCGGGCGTATCCGGGTGCAGCGCACCGGTCTCCTTGTGGACGAAGAACGGGATCGGCACACCCCAGTTGCGCTGACGCGACACGCACCAGTCCGGCCGGTTGGCGATCATGCCGTGCAACCGCGCCTGGCCCCATGCCGGAAAGAATTGCGTGGCACTCACCGCGGCGAGCGCGATCTCGCGCAGCGTGCGGCCATCGGGCGACTTGATGTCCATGCCCACGAACCACTGCGTCGTGGCGCGAAAGATGATCGGTGTCTTGTGTCGCCAGCAGTGCGGGTAGCTGTGCCCGACACGGGCCTTCCGGAGCAGCAGCCCGCGGCGGTCGAGCTCGCCGATGACGGTCGCGTTCGCCTCCCAGACGAGTTGCCCGCCGACGAGCTCGATCTTCCCGAAAAACCGGCCGTCGTCGCCGACCGGATTCTCGACCGGCAGCGCGTAGTGCTGCCCGATCTCCCAGTCCTCGGCGCCATGCACCGGCGCGGTGTGCACGAGACCGGTGCCCGCCTCCAGGGTGACGTGCGGACCCACGATCACCGCCACGTCGCGGGCGTAGAACGGATGCCGGAGTCCGACGCCCTCCAGCGCCGCGCCCTGGGTGGCACCGAGCACCTCGCCCCGCAAGTCGTAACGCTCGAGCGCGGCCGGAGCGAGCTCGTCCGCCAGGACCAGCAAGCCCTTCGCAGTGCGAATCAGCCGGTATTCGAACTCGGGGTGGACGCAGACCGCCTGGTTGGCGGGCAACGTCCAGGGTGTGGTGGTCCAGATGACCGCATAGGCCTTCTCATCGGGCAGGCCCGGCAGCCCGAACGCTCGCGCGAGCCGCTCCCGATCCAGCACCTCGAATGCGACGTCGATCGCGTCCGAAGTGCGGTCTTCGTACTCGACTTCGGCTTCGGCAAGCGCCGAGCCGCAGTCGATGCACCAGTTGACGGGCTTTTCCCCGCGAAAGAGGAGCCCCGCGGCGAGAATCCGCCCGAGCGCGCGAAGCTCCTCCGCTTCGGTGCGGAATGTCATGGTCGTGTACGGCGCGTCCCAGTCCCCGAGCACGCCGAGACGGATGAAGTCGAGCTTCTGGCGCTCGATCTGCTCGCTCGCATAGGCACGCGAGAGCGCGCGCGCCCGGTTGCCGGCCATTTCCTTGCCGTGCAGCTTCTCGATCTGATGCTCGATCGGCAGCCCGTGGCAGTCCCAGCCGGGAACATAGGGTGCATCGAATCCCGCGAGCTGCTTCGACTTGACGATCATGTCCTTGAGGATCTTGTTGACCGCGTGCCCGATGTGAATATCGCCGTTCGCGTAGGGCGGCCCGTCGTGCAGAACGAAGCGCGGCCGCCCCGCCGACGCCGCGCGGATGCGATCGTAGAGACGCGTCTCCTGCCAGCGCGCGATCCACTGCGGCTCGCGTTTGGCCAGGTCGCCGCGCATCGGGAACGGCGTGTCCGGCAGGTTGAGTGTTTTCTTGTAGTCGGCCATTGGTTCGCTTTTCTGATGAATGCCTAATCCGACACGGCGAGCACCGCGCGCGCGGCGTCGCAGTCCCGCGCGATCTGCGCCTTGAGCGTCTCCAGGTCCGGATAGGTTTCCTCGTCACGGATCTTCTGGATGAAATCGACTCGCAAATGGCGCCGGTAGAGATCTCCGGAGTACTCGAAGAGATGGACTTCCAGAGCCGGTCGCCCGTCTGCCTTGACGGTCGGTCGCACGCCGAGGCTCGCAACGCCATGGCGCGCGCGTTCCGCCACGCCGCGGACCCGCACGGCAAAGATTCCGGCCAGGGGTGGGCGGTTGTGCTTGAGCTGCACGTTGGCGGTCGCAAATCCCAGCTGGCGGCCGAGCTTGTCACCGTGGATGACCCGGCCGCTGATGCTGTATGGGCGGCCGAGCAGCGTTCGCGCATGCCCCAGATCGCCCCGCGCGAGCGCGTCGCGCACCGCCGAGCTC
>JAABRB010000274.1 GCA_011391185.1 Betaproteobacteria bacterium | reverse complement strand
TCGTAGAAGGCGAGACCGCGAATGGTGGTGAGGTCGCGATCGAGTGCAACGAAACCGTAGAGGGTGCCGTAGAGTCCGATACCCTCGATCGGGAGGACAACCTGCACGGGTTGCCCGTCCTTCACCACGAGAGCGACCGTCGCAAGATTCGGAATTCGCTTGATCTGCGACAAGTTGAGCGGCGCCTCGCGACTCTGCGCGGGGTCGGCACGTGCGCGCCGCTGATCGTAGCGGGACGGATCGACCGACGGGTGCACGACATACTCGCCGGTTCGCAGGTCCACCAGGCGAAGCCGGATGTTGCGTTCGAAAATCTCGACGACTTCGCGATCGGTTACCGGCTCGTCCGGCTTGACGAGTCCGGTCGCCTGCAGCATGTTTTTCTGTAGATAGAGGAGCTGGTTCGCATGCTGCCGGTCCCGCAGCAGCACGGTCGCGCTCGCGACGAGCATCGAGCAGACCAGGCAGACCGCCGTGGCGAACAGGAGCGTGTAGCGAACGGAGTTAACCTGCACGGCGCTTCAGCCTCCGGCGCAGGTTGCCCTTCACCACGCAGTAGTCGATGAGCGGCGCGAACACGTTCATGAACAGGATGACCAGCATCATCGCTTCGGGATAGGCGGGATTGACGACTCGAACCAGCACGACCAGGGCACCGATCATGAAGCCGTAGATCCACTTGCCCCGGTCCGTGAACGCCGAGGTGACCGGGTCGGTCACCATGAAGACCGTGCCAAACGCCCAGCCACCCAGGACCATGTGCCACCAGAACGGAATTCCGAACGCCGGGTTGGTGGTCGAGCCCGTCCAGTTGAAGAGTTGCGCGATGACGACGGTCCCAACCGCTACCCCGACCACGGTTCGCCAAGACGCGACCTTGGTCCAGAGCAGGATCACGGCACCGATCAGGCACATCAGCGCGGACGTCTCGCCCAGCGACCCGGGTTCCAACCCGATGAACGCGTTCCACCAGGAGAAGCCCTGATCGGTGAACGATCCGGCGACCTGGCGCGCCTGGCCGAGCAAGGTGGCGGCGCTGTAGCCGTCGATTGTCTGCGCCTGCGGCATCGCCACCCACACCTTGTCGCCGGTGATTTGCGCCGGATAGGCGTAAAACACCGCCGCCCGCGCCACGAGCGCCGGATTAAGAATGTTCATGCCGGTTCCGCCGAAAACCTCCTTGGCAATCACGACACCCCACGTGATGCCGAACGCCGCCTGCCACAGCGGAGTCGTGGGCGGCAGGATCAGCGGGAAGATGAGACCGGTGACGAAGAATCCCTCGTTGATCGGGTGCCTGCGAACTATGGCGAATCCGACTTCCCACATTCCCCCGACCACCATCGTCACGGCGTACAGTGGCAGGAAATAGAGCGCACCGTGAACGAAGTCGGCCACCAGGCTGTCGGGTGAATAGCCCACTCCAAGCCAACGGATCACGCTGTGTCGCCAGCCGGCAAGTTCGGCGAGCTTCGTCGGGTCGAGCGCCAGATTTCCCTGCAGGCCCGCGTTGTACATCGCCCACAGCGCGCAAGGCATGAGCGCGACAACGACCACGATCATCATGCGTTTCAGATCCATGGCATCGCGCACGTGTGCCGTGGTTCGGGTGACGTCGGGCGGCGTGTAAAAGAAGGTGTCGATCACTTCGTACAATGGGCCGAGGCGCTCGAGCGGCCCGCCTTCCTCGAACCGCTTCCGCTGGCCGTCGAGCAGGCGCCGGAGAAGCCTCATCAGGCTTCCCTCTCGATGCGCTCGAGGATCTCGCGCAGCATCGGACCGTACTCGTTCTTCGCCGGGCAGACGAAAGTGGCCAGCGCCAGATCCTCCTCGTCGAGCTCCAGGCAGCCGAGCGATTCGGCCTCCTCCGCGTCTCCGGTCACCAGCGCGCGGATCAGGAACGTCGGTTCGATGTCCATGGGCATCACCGCTTCATAGGTGCCGATCGGAACGAGCGCCCGCGGCGAACCGTTGGTCGTTGTGGTGAAGGCGAACTTCCGGGCCCGTCCGAGCGATGAGGCAAATGCATTGGTGATCGAAAACTTGCCCAGCCCGGGCGCGAGCCAGCCGAGGAACTCGCGTCGCGTTCCCTCCGGGAGCGCCGTCACCTGGTTGTGAAATCTCCCCAGATAGCCGTCCGCTTCGCCCCTGGCGATCCTCCCCCCCAGGACCGAGCCGGAAACGATGCGGTGCTCCCCCGGCGCAAGCTCTCCGGCGACGAGCTCGTCCGTTGCCGCGCCGACACGGGTCGCGAGCAGCCGCGGCCGCAGGATGCTCGGACCGGCGAGCGCGATGACGCGGCGCGAATCGAGTTGACCGGTCGATACGAGATGTCCCATCGCGGCGACATCCTGATAACCGATATGCCAGACGGTCTTGCCGCGAAACACCGGGTCGAGAACGTTGATGTGCACCCCGGCGGTGCCGGAGGGATGCGGGCCCGCGAACTCCTCGCGCTTGATGTTCGCCCCCGATGGCACGGTGATCGGAGAGCCGGCCGCCACGCAGAGATATGTCGGGCCTTCGATCAACTTGGCCAGGGCGGTGAGACCCACGGCGAAATCGGATTCGCGCCCGGCGAGCGCAACTTCGACGGCCGGCGCGAGCGGGTGGCTATCCATCGCCGTCACGAACAATGCCCGAGGCGACGAAGCGGGATCGGGGACGCGGCTGAAGGGACGAGTGCGAAGTGCCGTCCATAACCCGGACTCGACGAGCAGCCGGCGCACGGCATCGGGCGCGGGCGCTGCCGGGTCCACGCCCGAAAAACTCGCGAATTTCAATGCCTCGCCGGGATCGCCCGCGCGCTCCGCATCCGACAGCTCGATCACCACCGACACGAGCACCCGTTTGCGGCCGCGATGGATCTTCGCAACTCGTCCGCTTGCCGGCGCAGTGAAACGGATTTCCGGAAACTGCTTGTCGCGAAACAGCACTTCGCCACGCCGCACCAGGTTGCCTGGTTCCACGAGCATGGCTGGCTTCAGCCCCGGATAGTCCGCACCGAGCACGGCCATCCGGGTCGGCGCGACGGCGATGTCGACGCGCTGGACCGGCTCGCCTGCGATCGGGATATCGAGGCCCGCTTTGATCTTATGCACTGCCACTGCGGCCCAACGCGGGTTCAGACGTAGCTCTCGTAGCGCGGATCGTACATCTGCGCCTTCACGAACGGGACCAGCCTGGCGCGTCGCTTGACGCCCGCCACCCCTTCCGCGACGGCCACCTTCACCACCGCCGCGGCGATCTGCGCGGACACGTCCCGTATCCGCGACAACGCCGGATACAGACTTCCCTGCGCGAGGTCCTCCGCGGTGACCTGTTCGGTCAGCGCCCGCGCCGCCGCCATGAACATCGCGTCGGTCGCGCGACTCGCGCGCGCCGCGATGAGGCCCAGCCCCACGCCTGGAAAGATATAGGAATTGTTGCCCTGGCGCGGAACGAAAGTCTTGCCGTCAAGCGTGACGGGGTCGAACGGGCTGCCGCACGCGAAAATTCCACGCCCCCCGGTCCAGCGGTACGCCTCCTCCGCCGTGCATTCCGACTTGGAGGTCGGGTTCGACAACGCGAAGACGATCGGTCGCTCGTTCACGCGCGCCATGGTCTCGAGCACCTCGCGCGTGAACGTCTGCCCCACGGCCGCCACGCCGATGATCGCAGTCGGCTTCAGTGTCTCGACCGCGACGGGAAAGCCGCCGACCGGCGCGTGGTCCTGCGCGTAGCGGCGCTTGTGCTCGTTGAGGTCGGTGCGGCTCGCCACCACGAGGCCTTTCGAATCGACGAGCCAGCAGCGCTTCCGTGCCTCCGTCTCGGACAATCCGTCGTTCCTCAGTGCCGCGACGATGAGCTCGCAGATCCCGGTGGCCGCCTCTCCGGCGCCCAGAAAGAGAATTCTCTGGTCCGCGAGTTTTCCCCGCGTGATCCGCAGCGCGGAGAAGAGACCGGCAAGCGCCACCGCGGCCGTGCCCTGGATATCGTCGTTGAAGCAGCAATACCGGTCGCGGTACTTGTCGAGCAGCCGGAATGCGTTCTGGTTCGCGAAATCCTCGAACTGGATGACCACGCCGGGAAACACCGATGCGGCCGCGGTGATGAACTCCTCCATGAAAGCGTCGTACTCCGCGCCGCGCAGGCGGGCCTGCTTCAGTCCCGCGTAGAGCGGATCGTCCAGCAGCGCCTGGTTGTTGGTCCCGACGTCGAGCATCACCGGCAGGCACAGCTCCGGCCGGATGCCCGCGCACGCGGTATAGAGGGAAAGCTTGCCGACCGGAATGCCCATCCCGTTCGCCCCGAGATCGCCGAGGCCGAGAATCCGCTCGCCGTCGGTCATGACGATGATGCCCACCTTCTTGTGCGGCCAGTTGCGCAGCACGTCCGCGATCCGGCCACGATCGTCCGCGGAGATGAACATCCCCCGCGATCGCTGGAAGATGTGCGCGTAGCGCTGGCAGGCGAGGCCCACGGTGGGCGTGTAGATGATCGGCATCATCTCGTCGGGATTGTCGAGCACGACCCGGAAGAACAGCGATTCGTTCCGATCGTGCAGCCCATTGAGGCTGATGAACTTGTCCAGGGGATCGGTTTGCCGGCGCAGATTCTCCAGGACGCGTGCCACCTGTTGATCCTGGGTCAGCACGCCCGGCGGCAGCAATCCGCGCAGTCCGAGCGCCTCGCGTTCGGCCTCGGTGAATGCGGTGCCCTTGTTACGCAGCGGATCGTGCAGCAATGCCACGCCCCGCTTGCCTCCCGCGGCGCGCCTGACGCGCGGTTCAGCGCCTTTTGCCATGGTTTCTCCTTCCCGTTCGCGAGCACCCGCGCGCCGATCAGATCGTCTCCGGCTCCATGACCGGATCGCGGAGCCGCATCACCTTGTCATCGATTCGGCAGCACGCCATGACCGGCAGGGCCGTGCAAACGAATCTTGAACATCCCCCCTCCGGCAAATCGCCGGCGAGCGTATCGATACGATGCTGCGTCGGGCCGGGGTCAGGTCCCTTGATTCATATCAAATGGGAAAGGAGTACTACGCGGCGACCGGAATCTTGCCGATCTTGATTCGCCACTCGCGCGGACCGGATTTGTGGACCGCGTTGCCGGTCGAATCGACCGCCACCGTGACCGGCATA
>JAABRB010000273.1 GCA_011391185.1 Betaproteobacteria bacterium | reverse complement strand
GATACTCTGCCGATGCGCGCATGTCCGCGATCGGCGCATAGTCCCGTGCGAGCGCCGCGATCGCGGCGGCGCACGTGGCGTCGTTCCAGTCGCGTCCGGCCAGCGCCCGCTCACATGTGGCCGCACGCTTCGGCGTCGCAGCCATGCCGCCGAAGGCCACCCGCGCGGAGCGGATGCGGCTCCCGTCACGCTCAAGCGCGAATGCCGCGCACACCGCCGAAATATCCTGATCGAAGCGCTTCGATATCTTGTAGGCCGCAAACGCGAGGCCGGGCCGGCGCACCGGCACGACGATCTGCTCGACGAACTCGCCCGGCGCGAGCGCCGTCTTCTGGTACGCGAGGTAGAGATCCTCCAGCGCAAGCTCGCGACGGACATCGCCGTGGCGCAGCACGACGCGGGCCCCGAGCGCGATCAACGGCGGCATCGTATCGCCGATCGGCGAGCCATTTGCGACGTTGCCGGCCAGCGTCCCCGCATTGCGGATCGGCGGCGACGCGAATCGCCGCATCAGCTCGTCGAGCTCCGGGTAAAGACGAATCAGGGCCGCGGTCGCGTCCGTCAACGTCACCGCGGCGCCGATGGTGATCGCGCCTTCCGACGCGCCGATTGTCGCGAAATCGGAGACGTTGCCGAGATAGATGATGTCGCCGATCCGCCGGTGCTGCTTGGTCACCCACAATCCGACGTCCGTGCCACCGGCAAGAATGCGAGCGTCGGGCAGCCGAACACGTAGCGCGGCCAGCTCGGCCGACGAGCGCGGCGCATGGAAAGCGCCGCTCGAATGTGCCAACGCAAGGCCCTTGCGGCGGCGCAGTCCGAAAAGTTGCTTGCCAAGCGCGGCCTCCGCCGATCGGGCGGCGGGCGACTTCGAACCGGCCGGCGCCTCGATCCAGCCCTGCTCGCTCGCCGGAATCGCGCGCCCGAGCGCATACATCGCGCGCGCCGCATCGACGATGGGCCGATAGCCGGTGCAGCGGCACAGGTTTCCGGCCAGCGCGTCGTTCACTCGAGTTCGATCGGGCGACGGATCGGTCTTGTACAGCCCGAACAGCGACATGACGAAACCCGGGGTGCAGAAACCACATTGCGACCCGTGGCCGTCGGCGAGCGCCTGCTGGACCGGATGCAGCGCGCCGCCACGCCCGCGCCGCAGGCTCTCCACGGTGATCAGCGCCTTGCCGTCGAGCGTCGGGAGAAACTGGATGCACGAGTTGATCGCGCGGTAGCGGATCTTGCGACCCACGAGCTCCGCAACCACCACCGTGCACGCGCCGCAATCACCCTCGGCGCAGCCCTCCTTCGTGCCGGTGCGCCCCAGATCCTCGCGCAGGTGCTGGAGCACCGTGCGGGTGGGTTCCGCGTCATGCACGGTCCGGATCTCCCCGTCGAGCACGAAGCGAACCGTGCGGTTTGTGTCCCGGCCGTCGCTTCTCCGTTTCGCCATGATTACCGCCCCCTGACCCTTGCCGATTGATGCCGTGGCCGGCGCGGGCGCCTGTGCCGTCGCGCCGAGGCATTCACAGGAATAGGAATGACGCATGCCGCCGAATCCGGCGTGCCGCGCAGGTATGATCTCCTGCGCGCATGCTGGCAACAGGACCGTTCTTTGTCAATCGGAACTGGTCGCCTGTTTCAACGCATGATTCCGGGACGTCGCGCTGCGGAATCCCTTCACGTCGCAGGCACGAACGGATGCGTGCGCTGCCAGTGCCGCGCGATGTCGATCCGCCGGCAGATCCACACCTTGTCGTGTTTCGCGACGTGGTCAAGAAAGCGCTGCAAGGCTGCGAACCGTCCCGGCCGTCCCAGGAGCCGACAGTGCATGCCGATCGACATCATGCGCGGGCGTTCCGACCCTTCCGCGTAGAGCACGTCGAAGGTGTCCCGCAGGTAGGTCAGGAACTGCTCCGCCGTGTTGAAGCCCTGCGGCGTGGCGAAGCGCATGTCGTTGGCGTCCAGGGTGTACGGCACGATGAGATGCGGCGCGCTCCGGCCGTCCGCGGTCGTCACGGTCGTCCAGAACGGGAGATCGTCGCCGTAGTAGTCCGAGTCGTACTCGTAGCCGCCGTGCTCCACCAACAGGCGGCGCGTATTCGGGCTATCGCGACCGGTGTACCAACCCACCGGCCATTGGCCGTTCGTCATGCGGCCGATGATCTCGGTCCCGCGGCGCATGTGCTCGCGCTCGGTCGCCTCGTCGATGTTCTGGTAATGGATCCAGCGCCAGCCGTGACAGGCGATTTCGTGCCCGCCTTTGACGAACGCCGCGGTGAGCTCCGGATGCCGCTCGAGCGCCATGGAAATGCCGAACACGGTCAGCGGCAGCTCGCGCCGCTCGAACTCGCGCAAAATCCGCCAGACCCCCACCCGCGATCCGTATTCGTAGATCGATTCCATGCTGAGATGGCGCGCGGGGTACGACTGGGCGCCGATGATCTCCGAGAGGAATTGCTCCGAGCCCGGGTCGCCGTGCAGCACCGAGTTCTCCCCGCCCTCCTCGTAATTGAGGACGAACTGGACCGCAATGCGCGCCTCGCCCGGCCACTCTGCGCGGGGCGGATTGCGCCCATACCCGATGAGATCCCGTGGGTAATCCGGCGTCATGCTTGCGTTCTCCTGCTTTCGGATCGGGGGGCGCCGCGCCGCCGCATTTCCGGGTCGAATCGTATACTACACGCCACTCCGTACCGTTCCACTGCACGCCCTATGCCCGTCCGGACCTCGGAAATCAATTCGATGTCTCCTGCGGATTTCCTGGCCGCGCTCGGTGGCGTTTTCGAGCACTCGCCCTGGATCGCCGAACGGGCGTTCGCCAAGCGGCCGTACGCCGACACCGCTGCGCTCCACGAGGCCATGGTCAATGTCGTGCGCAGCGCGTCCAGCGAGGAGCAGCTGAGCCTGCTGCGCGCGCACCCGGAACTCGCCGGCCGGGAAGCGCAGGCTGGCGCTCTGACAGCGGACTCTACGGCCGAGCAGCGAAGCGCAGGGCTGAATGCCCTGACCCGCGAAGAAATGGAGCGGGTCGGCAGGCTGAACCGCGCCTATCGCGAACGGTTCGGGTTTCCGTTCATCATTGCCGTGCGCCGTCACACGAAGGATGGGATTTTCGCAGAACTCGAGCGCCGGCTCGGCAACGACGCCGACAGCGAGCGCCTGGAGTGCCTCGAGCAGGTGCACATCATCACGCGTCTGCGTCTGGACGCGCTCGTCGCGGCCTGAACTGGGCGGTTCGGCCGCGCATACGCAGGGGGAATCGCATGGGCAGGCTTTCCACACATGTCCTCGACACCCGCACCGGCACACCGGCGGCAGGGATGCGCATCGAGTTTTCGGTGCTCGAGAACGGCAGCTGGCGCAACCTGAAATCGCTGCAGACCAATACCGATGGCCGCACCGACGAGCCGCTGATGATTGGCGACGCGATGCGCACGGGCGAATTCAAGATCGTGTTCCACGTCGCCGAGTACTTCCGGGGACAGGGCGTCACGCTGCCCGAACCGCCGTTTCTCGACCGCGTGCCGATCCGTTTCGGCATTGCCGATGCAGGGGCGCACTATCACGTCCCGCTGCTCTGCACGCCCTGGAGCTACTCGACGTATCGTGGCAGTTGACGACCATGTCGAACGACAACGAAAGGATCGGCCACAGCCTGAAGCTGGAGGCGATCACGCATCGATTCGGGGAATTCGCCGTCGCGCGGGACATCGATTTCGACATCGCGGCCGGCGAGCTCGTCACGCTGCTCGGACCGAGCGGCTGCGGCAAGTCCACCCTGCTCAGGATCGTGTCCGGATTCCTGACGCAGAGCGAGGGCCGAGTCCTCTTCGACGGCGAGGCAGTCGATCATCTGCCGCCGAACCGCCGTGGGGTCGGAATCGTATTTCAGAATTACGCGCTGTTCCCGCACATGACGGTGGCGGAAAACGTCGCCTACGGGCTGCAGGCCCGCGGGACGGCACGTGCCGCGACACGCACGCGCGTCGACGAGATGCTCGAGCTGGTCCACATGGCGAGCTTCGCCGACCGGCTGCCCCGGCAGCTGTCGGGTGGCCAGCAGCAACGCATCGCGCTCGCCCGCTGCCTGGCAGTGCAACCGAAGATCCTGCTGCTCGACGAGCCGTTCGGAGCCCTCGACAAGAATCTGCGCCTCGACATGCAGATCGAAGTCAAGCGGCTGCAGCGCGCAAGCGGCGTCACCACGATCATGGTCACGCACGATCAGGAGGAGGCACTCTCCATGGCCGACAGGATCGCGGTGATGAACCGGGGTGCGATCGAGCAGCTGGCGGCACCCATCGAAATCTACGACCGACCGGCAACTCTCTTCGTGAGCCAGTTCGTGGGTACCACGAATCTGCTGCCGGCGAACGTCGCCGCGAACGAGGCCGGGCGCGCCGCCGTTGTGCTCACGGACGGCACCCGGCTCGCGTGCGATTCCACCATGGCGAGTCCCGTCGGGTCCGAAGTGCTCGTGTCGTTGCGCCCGGAACGCCTCCGCATCCGCGTCTCGCCGGCCGCAGGCGCGATCCCGGCCACGGTCAAGGTCGTGCTGCCGCTCGGGCCGGTCGTCGTCTACGAAGCCGAGACTCGCGCCGGCGAATCCGTGAAGATCAGCGCCCAGCGCGAGGGCGACACACGGCTGCTCGACCCCGGCGACGCAATCTTTATCGAGCCCGCGGCGCCTGACGCCGTGCGGCTCTTCCCGCGCACGACCCAACCCAGCTGAAACCAGGAGGAACTATGAACAAACCCGACATGAACCGCAGGACGCTACTCGCCGCCGGACTGGGAATGGGCGCCGCCGTGGCACTGCCCACCCGCCTGCTCGCCGCCGAGAACCTGGTAGTGGCGACGTTTCCGGGCACGTGGAACGAGGCGCATTCGAAAGTGCTCGCTCCATACTTCAAGAAACGCACCGGCGCGTCCGTTACGCAGACGATCAAGCTCGCGCACGATCAGGTCTCGATGCTCGCGGCGGCGGGCGGCAATCCGCCATTCGACGTCGCGATATTCGACGATCCGCAGGTGCTGGATGCCGTCAAGCAGGGGTTGATCGTCGAATACCCGAAGGCCAAGTCACCCAATTTCAAGGATCTTCTGCCGGAATACCAGGATCCATGGGGA
>JAABRB010000272.1 GCA_011391185.1 Betaproteobacteria bacterium | reverse complement strand
TCCGATTGACGGCACCACCAATTTCGTCAGCGGAATCCCCTATTTCGGGGTGTCAGTGGCGCTGATGCGCGCGGGTCGCCCGCACCTTGGTGTCGTGTTCAACCCCGCGACCGACGAGATGTTCGCGGCCGAGCGCGGGCAGGGCGCGACGCTGAACAGCGTCGATCTTCCGCTGCGTCGTTCCAAGGTGCCGTTGAAGCGCGCCGTGGCCTCGGTCGAGTTCAAGCGGCTCTCCCGGCACCTTACCCGTGCCCTGGTCGAGGAGCGGCCGTATTACTCGCAGCGCAATTACGGCGCCGCTGCGCTCGACTGGTGCTACGTCGCCGCGGGACGCTTCGACGTGTACCTGCACGCCTCGCACTTGCCCTGGGATTGCGCGGCCGGCAGCGTCATTCTCGACGAAGCGGGTGGGCGTGCCGGCACGTTTGCCGTGGAGACGTTCTGGGATGATCCGGAATGGGCGCGCCCGGTGATCGCCGCTCTCGATCCCGAGCTCTATCTCGAATGGCGGGAGTGGCTGCGCGCGCACCTCGGTGAGTGACGCGGAATCGTCCTGAATGAGTGACACGCCCCTGCGCGGGGAGCCCGCGGGTCACGCGATCGAGGTCAACGGACTCGTCAAGCGGTTCAAGAAGGTCGAGGCCGTGCGCGGCGTCTCGTTCACCGTGCCGCGCGGCAGCGCGACTGCGCTGCTCGGCGGCAATGGCGCCGGCAAGACGAGCACCCTCTCGATGCTGCTCGGGCTCCTGCTCCCGACCGCCGGAACGATCACGATCCTCGGCGACGACATCGCCCGTCACCGCTATCGTGTCCTGCCGCGCATGAACTTTACGTCGCCTTATGTGGACCTGCCGAAAAGCCTCACGGTCGCCGAGAACCTCAAGGTGTTCGCGCGGCTGTACGGCGTGCCCCGGATGCGAGTGCGTATTGCGGAGCTCGTCGAGCAGCTCGACATCGGGGATTTCCTGAATCGGCGGTACGGAACGCTCTCGGCCGGGCAGCGCACCCGCGTCTCGATCGCCAAAGCGCTGCTCAACGAGCCGGAAGTGCTGCTGCTCGACGAGCCGACGGCATCGCTCGATCCGGACGTTGGCGACCGCGTGCGCGCGCAACTCATGGACTATCGGCATCGCTCGGGTGCCACACTGCTTCTCGCCTCGCACAATATGCCCGAGGTCGAGCGCATGTGCGACGCGGTGCTGATGATGCGTGCGGGGCGCATCGTCGACTCCGGATCGCCGGCCGAGTTGATCGCGCGCTATGGGCGGCGGACCATGGAGGAAGTGTTTCTCGACGTCGCGCGAGGCAGCGAGGCTGCGGCAGCGCCCGGCGCGAGTCCGGAGCCGCGTGAATGAGCGGGGTGGCTACGCTGGCGGCCCTCAGGGTCTATGCGATGGTCCTGCGCCATCTCTACCTGCTGCGCAAATCGTGGGTGCGGGTGGTGGAGATGGCCTACTGGCCGACGATGCAGATGGTGCTCTGGGGCTTCATCGCGAAGTTCCTCGCGACCAACTCCTCCTGGGTGGCGCAGGTGCCGGGTGTGCTGGTCTCGGCCCTTCTCCTTTGGGAGATCCTGTTTCGCGGGCAACTCGGCCTCTCGCTCTCGTTCATCGAGGAGCTCTACTCGCGCAATCTCGGCCACCTGTTCGCGAGCCCGCTGAGACCCATGGAGCTGGTGACTGCGATGGTCTGCGTCTCGGCGATACGCACCGTGATCGGAGTTGGCACCGCGGCGGCGCTCGCCTGGGTGCTCTACGAGACCTCGCTCTTCAGCCTCGGCTTGCCGCTCGTGGCGTTCTTCACCAACCTGCTGCTGACCGGCTGGGGCATCGGTCTCATGGTCGCGGCGCTGGTGATGCGCTATGGCCTCGCGGCCGAGAACCTGGCATGGGGAGCGATCTTCGTCACTGCGCCGATCAGCGGCATCTACTATCCGATCAACGTCCTGCCCGGCTGGCTGCAGTCGATCGCCTGGTGGCTGCCGACGAGCCATGTCTTTGAGGGCATGCGCGGCGTCCTGATGGCGGACTCTTTTCTTTGGAACGAGTTCTGGACGGCCGCGGCGCTCAATGTGCTGTTTCTCGCCGTTGGAACCGGGCTCTTTCTGGCGTCGTTCAACGGCGCACGCAAGCGCGGCATGCTCGTTCAGATCGGCGAATAGCGCGGTCCGGCGACGAAATCGCCGCGCAGCGGGGTGGTACGATATCGGTCATGGAAGCTGCGCGATCAATGGGACTGTTTACTTCACGGCGCTGCGTCGGGCGCATGCTGGTTGCGATGGGGCTCCTCTTCGGGTCCGCAGCATGGGCGGGCGAAGCGGACGTCGTCGCGGCAAAGGTGCGACGCGCGCCCGATGGTTCATACAATTTCGATGTCACGGTGAAGAGCAACGACCGCGGATGGGACTACTTCGCGGACGCATTCGAGGTGCTCACGTCTGACGGAAGGGTGCTGGGAGCGCGTGTGCTGCTGCATCCCCACGAGACCGAGCAACCGTTCACCCGGGAGCTGGACGGCGTGAAGATTCCGGCGGGGGTCGAGCGCGTCGTGATCCGCGCGCGCCACAAGCCGAAGGGCTACGGCGGGAAGACGCTGACCGTCGATCTGCCGAAGTAGGCTGTGGAGGCCAGGCCGCGTGGAAATGATTTTTCCCCTCCTCTCCGAGGAGGGGTGGACGCGTAGCGGACGGGGTGGTGCGCTGAACCGGATCGAAGGATGACAACCACCCCGTCGGGCTTCGCCCGACACCCCTCCTTGAAAAGGAGGGGATGTTCTTTCAGTCTCCCCTCCTCTCCGAGGAGGGGTGGCTGCGTAGCAGCCGGGGTGGTTACTGAGTTGATCGAAGTGCAAACCACCCCCCGCCCTTCGGGCGGACCCCTCCTTGGAAAGGAGGGGATGTTCTTTCAGTCTCCCCTCCTTGAAAATCGGGCGCTGACGCGAACCACCCCGTCGGGCTGCGCCCGACACCCCTCCTTGAAAAGGAGAGGATGGCACGCCTAGCCCTCCAGCCGCGTGTCGAGACCCGCGAGCGCAATCTCGGCGGCGCGCTGCAGCGCGCGCGCCTTGCTGCAGGTCTCCTGCCATTCGCTTTCCGGCACGGAGTCGGCGACCAGGCCGGCGCCGGCCTGCACGTGCAACATGCCGTCCTTTAGCACGCCGGTGCGAATCGCAATGGCAAGATCCATGTCACCGCTGAATCCCAGATAGCCGACCGCCCCGGCGTAGATGCCGCGCGCGTCCGGCTCGAGCTCGTCGATGATCTCCATCGCACGCAGTTTCGGCGCGCCGCTCACGGTGCCGGCCGGAAACGTCGCCGCGAGGACATCGAGCGCGTCGAGGCCCGGTTTCAACCGGCCCTCGACATTGGAGACGATATGCATCACATGCGAGTAGCGCTCGACGGTCATCGTCTCGGTCACCTTCACCGAGCCCACCCGCGCAACGCGTCCGACGTCGTTGCGGCCGAGATCCACCAGCATCACGTGCTCGGCGCGCTCCTTGGGATCGGCGAGCAGCTCGGCCGAGAGCCGCGTGTCCTCCTCCGCGTCCGCGCCGCGCCGTCGCGTCCCCGCGATGGGCCGGACGGTGACCGCGTCACCCTCGAGCCGCACGAGGATTTCCGGCGAGGCGCCCACGATGTGAAAGTCGCCGAAGTCGAAATAGAACATGTACGGCGAGGGGTTCAACGCGCGCAGGCTGCGGTACAGCGCGAGCGGCGGGGCGGCAAACGGCTGGCTCATGCGCTGCGAGAGCACGACCTGCATGATGTCGCCGTCGTGGATGTAGCGCCGGGCCTGCTCGACCCAGGTCCGATACGCGGGCGCACCGACGTTCGATTCGGCGGTGGTCGGCGCGGACGGCTCCTGGGTCCTGAGCGGCAACGGCAGGCGCAGCGCACCGAGCAGCTCGCGCAGGCGGGCCTGCGCATCCTGGTAGGCGCCGGGCTTGGCCGGATCGGCGAACACCGCGAGGTAGAGCTTCCCCGAGAGATTGTCGACGACCGCGATCTCCTCCGACAGGAGAAACAGCGCATCGGGGCAGCCGACGGTATTGGGCTTCGGAGGGCGTCTTCCGAGGCGTGGTTCGAGCCAGCGGGCCGTCTCGTAGCCGAAGTAGCCGACGAGTCCGCCGCAGAAGCGGGGCAGCCCGGGGCGGGCATAGGCGCGGAATCGCTTGAGATACTCGCGAATGAAGACGAGCGGATTGTCGGTCTCGAAGCGTTCGGCTTCGGCTTCGCCGTGCAGCACGCTCACCGCGCGGCCGATCACACGCAAGCGCACCGGCGACGCGAGCCCGATGAAGGAATAGCGGCCGAACCGCTCGCCGCCGACCACGGACTCCAGCAGGTAGGTGTGGGTCCGGTTTGCGAGCTTGAGGTAGATCGAAAGCGGCGTATCGAGATCGGCAAAGGTCTCGAGAACCAGGGGCACCCGGTTGAAACCCTGTGCGGCGAGCCGCTTGAACTCGGCTTCGGTCATGAACTGCTCCTGATGGATGCTCTATTCGGTGATACGGAGCGCAGCAACGGTGCGCGAACAGCAGGCGCGCAAACAGCAGGCTTACGTGCGCCAGTGGCGCCAGCCGTGCCAGGCGGCGAAACTCCGTATTCCGAAGAGCGGGCAGCTCATGAAATGATCGTCGCGATTCAGACGAGAACGATGACGCGCCGGAATATAGCACCGGCGGCCTGCGACCGACAACGGCCGGGGCACCGCCCCGTTACCCCGTTCTGACGCGCGAGAGGCGGGACCGCGCGAGTATTTCGGCCGCGTCGGCCAGGGTCGCGACCGCCCGGTCGCATGCCAGGGATTCGAACGGACGGCCTTCGTTGTACCCGTAGGGCACGCACCACACCGGACAGCCCGCGGCGCGCGCCGCTTGCACGTCGTTCGCCGAATCGCCGATGACCAGCGCCTCGACCGGGGAAACGGCGAGACGATCACACGCCATCAGGTAGGGCGCCGGGTCGGGTTTCTGCTTCGCGACCTGGTCGCCGCACACCACGAGCTCGAACAGCTCCAGGAACCCCGTCGCGCGCAGCAGTTCGAGCGTGAAGCGCTCGCTCTTGTTGGTCACGCACGCCAGCCGGAAGCCGTGCGCCCGCATCCGGCTTATCCCTTCGCGCGCACCCGG
>JAABRB010000271.1 GCA_011391185.1 Betaproteobacteria bacterium | reverse complement strand
ACCGCCTGAAGCGGCTGATCGAACTGCGCGCGCCCGGTATCATCATCCGCAACGAAAAGCGGATGCTGCAGGAAGCCGTGGACGCCCTGTTCGACAACGGCCGCCGTGGCCGCGTCATCACGGGCGCCAACAAGCGCCCGCTGAAGTCGCTGGCCGACATGCTCAAGGGCAAGCAGGGCCGTTTCCGCCAGAACCTGCTCGGCAAGCGCGTCGATTATTCCGGCCGCTCGGTGATCGTGGTCGGGCCGGAGCTGAAGCTGCACCAGTGCGGGCTGCCGAAGAAGATGGCGCTCGAGCTGTTCAAGCCGTTCATCTATTCGCGGCTCGACGCCAAGGGATTCTCCACGACCGTCAAGCAAGCCAAGAAGATGGTCGAGAAAGAGAAGCCGGAGGTTTGGGACATCCTCGACGAGGTGATCCGCGAGCATCCGATTCTACTCAACCGCGCGCCGACGCTGCATCGCCTGGGTATCCAGGCGTTCGAGCCGGTGCTGATCGAAGGCAAGGCGATCCAGCTGCATCCGCTGGTGTGCGCCGCGTTCAACGCTGACTTCGACGGCGACCAGATGGCGGTGCACGTGCCGCTCTCGCTGGAAGCGCAGCTCGAAGCGCGCGTCCTGATGATGAGCACGAACAACATCCTGCATCCGGCGAACGGCTCGCCGATCATCGTGCCGTCGCAGGATATCGTGCTTGGGCTCTATTACCTTTCGCTCATGCGCGAGGGTGAACTGGGCGAGGGCATGGCGTTCGGCAACATCGGCGAATTGGAGCACGCGCTCGCAGCGGGCGTCCTGGGCCTGCATGCCAAGATCAAAGGCCGCTACGTCTCGGTGGATGAGAAGGGCAAGAAAACCTCCAAAATCTACGAGACCACTCCGGGCCGGCTCAAGCTCGGCGAATTGCTGCCGAAAGACCACCGGATTCCCTTCGACCTCGTCAACCGTCTGATGACGAAGAAGGATATCTCGTCGGTGATCGATCAGGTCTATCGTCACTGTGGGCAGAAGGAGACCGTGATCTTCTGCGACCGCATCATGACGCTGGGCTTCCACCACGCGTTCAAGGCCGGCATTTCGTTCGGCAAGGACGACATGGTGGTGCCGTCGAAGAAGTGGCAGCTGGTCGACGAGACGCGCACGCTGGCCAAGGAATTCGAGCAGGAATACAATGACGGCCTGACCACCGAAGGCGAGAAGTACAACAAGGTGGTCGATGCCTGGGACAAGTGCACCAAGCGCATCGCCGACGAGATGATGCGCGAGATTTCCGCGGTGCGTAAGGACGCCAACGGCCGCGACCTGCCGATCAACTCGATCTACATGATGGCGCACTCGGGCGCCCGCGGGTCGCCGGAGCAGATGAAGCAGCTCGCCGGCATGCGCGGCCCGATGGCCAAGCCTTCAGGCGAGATCATCGAGAGCCCGATCATTTCCAACTTCAAGGAAGGGCTGACCGTGCTCGAGTACTTCAACTCGACCCACGGCGCGCGCAAAGGCCTCGCCGACACCGCGCTCAAGACCGCGAACTCGGGCTACCTCACGCGCCGGCTCGTGGACGTGGCGCAGGACTGCATCATCAACGAGGAGGATTGCGGCACCAAGGCCGGAATCCGCATGCGGGCGATCATCGACGCGGGCCATGTCGTGGCCTCGCTCGCGAGCCGCGTCCTGGGCCGCACCACGGCCGAGGACATCTCGGACCCCAAGACGGGCAAGACGCTGGTCAAGCGCGGCGTGCTGCTCGAAGAGCCGCAGGTCGAGGTGATCGCCGCCTCGGGAGTGCAAGAGGTGCGCATCCGTTCGGTGCTCACCTGCGAGACCGTGAACGGCGTGTGCGGCAAGTGCTACGGGCGCGATCTTGCCCGCGGTACGCCGGTCAACATGGGCGAGGCGGTCGGCGTCATCGCCGCGCAGTCGATCGGCGAGCCGGGCACCCAGCTCACCATGCGTACGTTCCATATCGGCGGCGCGGCGCAGATCGCCGGGCAGTCCTTCATCGAGTCGAACTTCGAAGGCACGGCGAAGATCAGGAACCGGGACATCATGAAGAACTCGGATGGCGATCATATCGCCATGAGCCGGAACTTGGCGATCGCGGTGATCGATCAGGACGGTACCGAGCGTGCCGTGCACCGCGTGCCGTTCGGCGCGCGGCTCAAGGTCCATGACAACGACAAGATCAAACGCGGCCAGCGCATGGCCGAGTGGGATCCGTATGCCCGGCCGATCATCACCGAGGTGAGCGGTACGGTCGCGTTCGAGGATCTGGTCGAAGGCCAGTCCTTGAGCGAGTCGATCGACGAGGCGACCGGCATCGCCAAGCGTGCGGTGACCGACTGGCGGACCACGACCCGGTCCGGGGAGACGCTCAGGCCGGCAATCGTGATCCGTTCGGGCAATGCGATTGCGCGGCTCAGGCGCGGCGGCGAGGCACGCTATACGATGCCCGTCGACGCGATTATCTCGGTCGATCCGGGTTCCTCGATCAAGGCGGGCGACATGCTCGCGCGCGTCCCGACCTTGAGCGCGAAGACGCGCGATATCACGGGCGGCTTGCCGCGGGTGGCGGAGCTGTTCGAGGCGCGGCGGCCGAAGGAAGCCGCCATCATCGCCGAAATCGCGGGCACCGTGCAGTTCGGCAAGGACTACAAGAACAAGTACCGGATCAATGTCATTCCGACCGATTCCAAGCAGGAGACGGTCGAGTATCTGATCCCGAAGAATCGCCACGTCTATGTGCAGGAAGGCGACGTGGTGGAAAAAGGCGACTTCATCGTCGACGGCAACCCGGCGCCGCACGACATCCTGGCGATCAAGGGCGTCGAGGAGCTCGCAGGTTATCTGGTCAACGAGATCCAGGAGGTCTACCGGCTGCAGGGCGTTCACATCAACGACAAGCACATCGAAGTGATCGTCCGGCAGATGCTGCAGAAGGTGGAAGTCGACGATCCGGGCGAGACCGAGCACATCACCGGCGATCAGATGGACAAGATCGAGTTCGACGAGATCAACGCCCGCATGAAGGCCGAGGGCAAGAAGCAGGCAAAGGCGCATCCGGTGCTGTTGGGCATCACCAAGGCATCGCTGCAGACCCGCTCCTTCATCTCGGCGGCGTCATTCCAGGAGACCACGCGCGTACTCACCGAGGCCGCGGTCAACGGCAAGAGCGATACGCTCGAAGGGCTCAAGGAGAATGTCATTGTCGGCCGGCTGATCCCGGCGGGCACCGGCGCGGCCATGGGCAAGGTGCGCATGGTCGCTATGAAGCGCGACGAGCTGATCGTGAAGCAGCGCGCGGCGGAAGCCGCGGAAATCGCCGCGGAAGCGGCGGCGGCAGCGGCCAGCGAGAAGGCGGCCGAGCTGATCGAGGGCCCGGCTCCGGCGGAATAGGCCCGCTGCGATGGGACGAAACGAAGGGGCCGCCGGGAGAGGCGGCCCTTTTCGTCCAAATTCGCCAAATGCCCGCCAAGGCTTGAAAAATCTCGCTTTCCCGGCCCTCCGGGGTTGACGAAGCGCGACCCGGGCGGGTAGAAACTGCCACTTATGCGGCAGGGCGGTCGGCGCCGCCGGTCGGTGCGTCCAGCATCGACCAAGGGCACCGAAACGCTGCCTCTGACAACAGTGTCAGATCAGGGTGACTGACTGCGGCGCGCTCCGCGTCGCGGTCCTCTGCGCAACGGGAAGGCGCCCTTCCGCGCGAGCGGACGGCGCGCTTTCGTTTGCGTTTGGATGCGGGAACGAAGCGAGAAGAAATGCCGACCATCAACCAACTGATCCGCAAGCCGCGCGTCGCGCCGCGCTATCGCGACCGGGTTCCGGCACTGCAGAACTCGCCGCAGAAGCGCGGCGTGTGCACGCGCGTCTACACGACGACTCCGAAGAAGCCGAACTCGGCGCTGCGCAAGGTTGCGAAGGTCCGGCTGCAGAACGGCTACGAGGTGATCGGCTACATCCCGGGCGAGGGTCACAATCTCCAGGAGCACTCGGTCGTCATGATCCGCGGCGGCCGCGTGAAGGATCTGCCCGGCGTGCGCTACCACATCCTGCGTGGCGTGCTCGACACCCAGGGCGTCAAGGACCGCAAGCAACGCCGTTCGAAATACGGCGCCAAGCGGCCCAAGTGATCGTACGGAGCTGATGCATGTCACGCCGCCACCGCGCCGAACGCCGCGAGGTTCTGCCCGACCCGAAATTCGGGAACGTGACGCTGAACCGATTCATGAATTCGATCATGCACCACGGCAAGAAGTCGGTCGCCGAATCGATCGTGTACGGCGCGTTCGACCTGATCGAGGGCAAGGCCAAGCAGAGTCCGATCAACGTATTTCAATCCGCACTCGACAACGTGAAGCCGGCGCTCGAGGTTCGTTCGCGTCGCGTCGGCGGCGCCACGTATCAGGTACCGGTGGAAGTGCGGCCGGAGCGGCGCGAGACGCTGGCAATCCGCTGGATCATCGAAGCCGCGCGCGCGCGCAACGAAAAAACGATGGTGGACCGGCTGTCGGGCGAACTACTCGACGCGTCCAACAACAAGGGCAACGCCGTCAAGAAGCGTGAAGATACCCACCGTATGGCGGAGGCCAATCGCGCCTTCTCGCACTATCGCTGGTGACGAGAGAGTCGATTAGGAAACTTTGCAATGTCGCGCATTCATAAAATCGAGGACTACCGCAATTTCGGCATCATGGCGCACATCGATGCCGGGAAGACCACGACTACGGAGCGGGTTCTCTATTACACCGGCAAGAGCCACAAGATCGGCGAGGTCCATGATGGCGCGGCCACCATGGACTGGATGGAGCAGGAGCAGGAGCGGGGCATCACCATCACGTCCGCGGCGACCACCTGTTTCTGGCGCGACAAGCGGTTGAATATCATCGATACG
>JAABRB010000270.1 GCA_011391185.1 Betaproteobacteria bacterium | reverse complement strand
TCACGATCGAAGTGGAGCGCTCGCTGCGCGTGCTGGACGGCGCCGTGTGCGTGCTCGACGGCAACCAGGGCGTCGAGCCGCAGACCGAGACCGTATGGCGCCAGGCCGACAAATACGACGTGCCGCGCATCGTGTTCGCCAACAAGATGGACAAGATCGGCGCCGATTTCTTCCGCTGTGTCGACGAGCTGGTAGATCGCGTGGGCGCCAAACCCGTTTGCCTGCAGCTTCCGCTCGGCATCGAGTCGACTTTTCGGGGCGTCATCGAT
>JAABRB010000269.1 GCA_011391185.1 Betaproteobacteria bacterium | reverse complement strand
GGCATCCCGGGCGACAACCTGACGGCGATCCTGCTCGGCGCGTTCGTGGCGAACGGCCTGCGCCCCGGGCCGCAGCTCTTCGAGGAGCAGGGCCCGCTGGTGTTCGGAATCCTGGTCGCGATGGTGATCGCCAACCTGCTGTTTCTCGTCATCGGCTACGTCACGATTCCCCTCTTCGCCAGGATCGTGACGATCCGCAAGTCCCTCCTCCTGCCGCTCACCCTGCTGTTCGCGGCCACCGGAGCGTACGCCTACGATTCGAACGAGTTCGACCTGTTCATCCTCGTGTTCTTCGGGATCCTGGGGTACGTGGCGAAGAAACTGCGCTTCGATGTCTCGCCGATGGTGATGGGCTTCATTCTCGGGCCGGTGTTCGAGTACGCGCTGGGGCAGACGCTGAGCATGTCGCAGGGTGAGTTCCTGCGCTTCATCTTCGTCGACCGTCCGATCTCCGCGGTGGTGCTCGTGGCAACTCCGGTGGTGACTTACCTCCTGTGGCACCGCGCCATGAAGCTGCGACGCGAGCAGGCCACCCGGAGCGGCGCGGAAAAATGAGCTGGCAGGGTACACGGGGCACGCGCGCGCTCCGAAGCGCCTACACTATGCGGGACAGGCATGGCAGTAACCGCGTAGCGCATTTTTCCTGGCCACAAGGGTCCTGGCCACAAGGCGCATCTACCATGGTTCCCGGGTCGCAGGCGCCGGTTGCGGCGACCGCATGTCGCCACAGGGCCTTTCTTTACTCAGCTTTATCAGCAGACTGCTGTTCAATCCGGTCAGCGTGACCGGCCCATGAAGGAGGAGACGATGAAATCCCGATCGATTGCAAAACTCGCGCTCGGACTCTTGCTGGCGTGCGGCGTCGGCGTGTCGCCGGCATTTGCCGACAGCTATCCCGAGAAGCCGATCACCCTGATCATTCCGCTCGGCGCAGGCGGCTCGCACGACCTCAATGCGCGCGTCTTCACGAGCGTGATCCCGACCTACCTGGGACAGCCCATGATCGTGAAACTGATGCCCGGGGCGGGCGGACAGATCGGCACGGGCGCCGCCGCGAAAGCGGAACCCGACGGCTACACGCTGATCTTCACCCACAACTACATCGACCAGCTGCAGCAGTTCGTCCAGAAGCTGCCCTACGATCCGACCAAGGATCTCGTCGCGATCGCGCAGATCAATTACGCGCCGGGGGCGATCGTGGTGCGAGCCGACAAGCCGTGGAAGACCCTCAAGGACATGCTCGACTACGGTCGCAACAATCCCGGCAAGCTGAAGTTCGCGCACAGCGGCAACTGGGGTGCTGCGATGGTTCCCGGGGCGCAGCTCCTGGCCGAGGCGGGTGTGGACGCGACCTTCATCGCCCACAAGGGTGGCGGACCGGCGATGCAGGCGGTGCTCGCAGGCGACGGGGACTTCACCATCGCATTCCCGTCGGTGGTCGAATCGCAGGGCGACAAGGTCCGGGCGCTCGCGATCGCCGGCGACAAGAGCGTGCTCAAGGGCGTCCCGACGTTCAAGGAGCTCGGCTTCAAGGTCGACGGCGGAATGGGCGAGATGTCGCGCGTCATCCTGGCGCCGCGCGGCATACCGGACGACCGGCGGAAGAAGCTGGAAGAGGCGTTCGCCAAGCTGAACAGCGACAAGACCTATCTGAATCTCATGAAGCGGATTGACGAGAACACCGTGTACATGAGCGGCGCCGCGTACGAGAAGGTGCGCGCGGAGCAGAAGGTCGAGTACCAGAAGCTCGTCGAGAAGCTCAAGTAGTGACGGGGACTTCCCGGACGAGTGGCAGGAAGAACAGGGCGGCGTGCAACCAATCCTGATGCGCTGCGGCGGCTACCAGCCGCCGGCTTCGATCCACAATCGCGCGGCGGAGGTCTTCGGTAACGGCCTTGCCGCGCGACTCGGCGAGTCGGTCCGGTTCGAGCTCGACGGCAACATCGTCGCGCGCGGTCACAACGCGGCCGATCTGCTCGATTGGGTGCGCACGGGCAAGATCGAGCTCTGCTATTTCTCGACGAGCTACCTCGCCGAAGCAGTCCCCGAGATCACCGTGCTCGACCTTCCGTTCGTCGTGGACCGGCGCGAGCAGGCCTACACGGCCCTCGACGGCGCACTCGGCGACCGGCTTTCCGCGCAGCTCGCGGCGGCACGCGGGTACAAGGTGCTCGGCTACTTCGACAACGGATTCCGGCACTGGAGCAACCGCGTGCGACCGATTCGCGCGCCCGCGGACTGCCGCGGCTTGCGCATCCGCACGCTCTTCAGCGCGACCCACCAGGAGGTGTTTCGCGCGCTCGGCTTCGAGCCCGTGCCGCTCGACGTGAAGGATCTGCTGGCGGCGGTGCGCGCGGGCACGGTGGACGCGCAGGACAACCCGCTCACCAATATCTGCAATTTCGGGATTCACGAGCAGCACCGGCACATCACGCTGTCGTCCCATTTCTGGGGCGCGGCGGCGCTCTTGTGCAACGGCGCGGCGTTCGCGCGCTGGCCGCAGGAGGTGCGCGACGCGGTGACCGCCGCTGCGATCGAGGCCACCGTGGAACAACGGCGAATGGCCGCTGCGGAGGACCAAGATGCCCTTGCAAAACTTTACGCGGCGGGGTGCGAGATCGTGAAACTGAGCGATTCGGATCGTGAAACGTTTGTCCGCACTCTGGCCCGGATTGTCGAACAGCACCGCGCGAGTCTCGCGCCGGGCGTCTTCGAGGCGCTCGCCGGGGGCGCACGTACGGCAGGTCTAGCGGCATGACGGGCGCGAAGAATAAGGCGCCCGCATCGGTTCGCGTTACGGCGCGGGCGCTCGACGCCTTCATCAGGCGCGCGCTCGTCGCGACCGGGCTGCCCGACGAAGACGCCGCGCGGGTCGCCCGACTGATGACGCGCGCCGACCTCATCGGATCCGACAATCACGGCGTGTTCCGGCTGCCGCAGTACGTCGAGCGCATCCACAAGGGCGGCATGAACGCGAAGCCCTCGATCCGGGTGGTGCGCGAATCTGCCGGCATGGCGCTGGTCGACGGCGACAACGGCATGGGGCACCTGGTCATGGAATTCGCGACCCGGGCTGCGATGGACAAGGCGGCGCAGAGCGGCGTCGCATGGGTCGGCGCGCGTAACAGCAATCACGCCGGACCCGCCGCGCTCTACGCCGCCATGCCGCTCGAGCGCGACATGATCGGGCTCTACATCGCGGTCGGAAACGCGAATCACATGGCCCCCTGGGGCGGCACCGCGTCGTTGATCTCGACCAATCCGATTGCGGTGGCCGTGCCCGCGCTGGAAGAGCCGGCAGTCGTGCTCGACATGGCGACCTCGGTGGCGGCGTACGGCAAGGTGAAAGGCGCCGCGAGCCGCGGCGAGACCATGCCCGAAGGCTGGATGATCGACCGGGAGGGCCGGCCGATCACCGATCCGCAGCGCGCCGGCGAGGGAGTCCTGCTCCCGATCGGCGGGCCGAAAGGCTACGGCCTCGCGCTCATGTTCAGTCTGCTGGCGGGAGTGCTCAACGGCGCCGGCGTCGGACGCGACACCGTCGACTTCAATGCTGACCCGGGCGCGCCGACCAACACCGGGCAGCTGATCGTCGCGATCTCGATTGCGGCATTTTGCGACGTGGCCAAATTCAAGCGTGACGTGGATCGGGTGATCCGCGAATTGCACGACTCGCCCACGCTCCCGGGCGTCGACGCGGTGCGTGTGCCGGGCGAGCGTAGCCACCATATCCGCATCGAGCGTGAGCGCGAGGGTGTCCCGCTGCACAACTCGCTGCTTGGGCGACTCGACACCCTCGCCGCCCTGCTCGGCGTGCCCGGGGTGCTCGCGGCGAAGTGACGCCGCAATCCGTCCCGCGCCGGGCGGGTTGCCGGAAACTTCGATCTCTTCAAGGAGCTAGCATTCAATGAAACCGATCAACGTCGCCATCATCGGCACCGGCTGGTGCGGCGGCATCCGTGCCCAGACCTGCGCGGACTCGCCACTGGTGAACGACCTGCACATCGCCGAGATCCGGCCGGACCGGCTCGACGAGGTCTCCAGGACGACCCACCCGAAGACCGCGACCGAGGATTACCGCACGCTGCTCGACATCAAGGATGTCGAGGCGGTGATCATCTCGGCGACCCCGGAATCCACCCACTATCCGATGGCGCGCGATGCGCTCCTCGCCGGCAAGCATGTGTTCCTCGAGAAGCCCATCGCCGTCGAACCGGCCGAAGCGGACGAACTGATCGCGCTCGCGAACCGTGGCAAGCTCAAGTTCTCGATCGGCTACTCGCAGCGCTTCAACCCGAAGTTCGCCTACGTGAGAAAGAGCCTGCGCGACGGCACGATCGGCAAGCCGGTCAGCGCCCTCGCGAGCCGGCACATCACCCGCAACCTGGGCGCCAAGATCACCGGCCGGTCGAAGCTCTCGCCGGCGGCAATGGAGTCCACCCACGACCTCGACTTCCTGCTCTGGTGCCTCGAGCCGGCAAAGCCGGTGCGTGTCTACTCGCAGGTGAATTACGGCGCGATGCGGGAGCGTACCGGCGCGCAGGTGCCCGATGCGCAGTGGATCACCGTCACCCTGGACACGGGGCTCTCGTTCGTCGTCGGCGGCGGCTGGAGCCTGCCGCCCGGCTATCCGAACTTCTCGACCACGTGGATCGAGATGATCGGCACCGAGGGCGCGGTGTTCGTGGACAACTCCCACCGCGACGTGGTGCTGAACACCATGAAGAGCGGCATGCAGCTGCCCATGTCCTCGATGCCGGGCGAGCCGGTCGACCACACCTACGCCGGACCGATGCACGCCGAGACGCTGCACTTCATCGAGTCGGTCGTGTTCGACCGGCCGGTGCTGGTCACGGCGGAGCAGGCGAGAGTCGTGATGGAGGTCTATACCGCGGCCGATCTTTCCGCCGAGCGCAACGAGCCGGTGACGCTTCCGCTCAAGGGATCGCCCAGGCTCGCCGTGGCGGGCTGACGAAACGGTCAGAGATTTTTATTTATCCCCGCCTCTTGGAGGAGGGGATGATCTTATCTCCCCGCCTCTCCGAGGAGGGGTGCCGCCGGAGGCGGCGGGGTGGTGATCAGCGTTGGCCCGAAGCTTGAACCACCCCGTCCGCTTCGCGGCCACCCCTCCTTGAAAAGGAGGGGAGAAAAGCTTTTTCCCCTCCTTTTCA
>JAABRB010000268.1 GCA_011391185.1 Betaproteobacteria bacterium | reverse complement strand
ACCTGCGAGAAGGCGACGCTCGACGGCGGCCTGCTGCTCGCCCCGACGAATCCGCCGACCATCCAGGCGCTGCGGCTCAGCATCCCGGCGCTGTGAAGGGGCACGCGTGCTAATTCTGCTGGCACTGCGGTGTGCGTCCCCCCGGAATCGGTGACGAGACACTGCATCGCATCACCCATTCAGGGGACGCACATGAAAAGAGTCACGGGCATCGGCGGCATCTTCTTCAAGGCCAGGGATCCGGCTGCGCTCGGCGCCTGGTACAAGAAGCACCTCGGCATCGACGTGCAGGACTGGGGCGGCGCCGCGTTTCGCTGGACGGACGATGACGGCAATCCGAAAGCGGGCACGACCATCTGGTCGGTCGGCAGCGCCGATGGCGACATGTTTGCGCCGAGCCAGTCGTCTTTGGTGATCAATTACCGCGTCGCGGACCTCAAGAACTTGTTGGCAGCATTGCGCAGCGAAGGCTGCAACGTACTCGAGAAGACGGACGACTCCGAGTACGGCAAGTTCGGCTGGGTCATCGACCCGGAAGGCAACAAGGTCGAGCTCTGGCAGCCGCCGGAAGGGCAATGAGTCCGTGCAGATAATGCAATGCGCCTGAAAGCCGCTGACTGAGAACGCCCCTGGCCTCGCCTCTGCTTCAACGCATCCACCGCATCTGGGTTACGCTCGGCCTGGGCGCGTTTGTCGGCTTCGTCGCGTGGTGCCTGATCGCGTACCGCGCGAATGAAGAAGCCCGCGCCGCCCTGGTATCGGATTCCAGCGTCACGGTGACGGCGGCCGATGGCCTCTGGAGCTTCATCCCGACCGAATCGGAATCCGGGCGCGCGAGTGTCGCCTTTCTTCCAGGCGCGCTCGTCGATCCCGTCGCGTACGCACCGCTGTTGCATGCAATCGCGGCAAAAGGCCATCCGGTCTATCTATTCAAGCTGCCCTGGCGCGGTGCGTTCGGACAGGCGGATGGAGAGGACTTCCTGAAACGCGTCCGTTCCCTCATGGAAAAGAACCCCGGGCTGTGGGTTGCAGCCGGCCACTCGCGCGGCGCCAAGATCGCGGCCTTGCTTGCGCGGCGGCCTCCGCAGGCGATGACGGGGCTCATCCTGATCGGCAGCACGCATCCGCGCGACTTCTCGCTGGCGGACACGCGCCTTGCCGTCACCAAGATATATAGCACGGCCGACGGCGTCGCCTCCGCGGACGACGTACTCGCCAACGCCGCCCTGCTCCCGGCCTCGACCCGCTGGGTCGCGATCGAGGGCGGCAATCACCACCAGTTTGGCTACTATGGCTTCCAGCCCGGCGACCATTTCGCGTCGATCACGCGCGACGAGCAGCAGGCGGCGACCCTGACAGCCGTGCTCTCGGCACTCGACACCGCGACGCCGCCACCTGACTGAGGCGCCCCATGTACTACATCGTTGAATCCGGCAAGACCTTCGACCAGGCCTCGGCCGACCTCGAGTCGGCGGTGAAGCGGCATGGCTTCGGCGTGCTGCACATCCACGACCTCGGCGCCACGTTGCGCGGCAAGGGCATCGACTTCAAAGGCGAATGCAGGGTTTTCGAGGTCTGCAACCCGGGACAGGCCGCCAGGGTGCTGGCCTCCGACATGCGCCTGAACATGGCGTTGCCGTGCCGTATCTCCGTGTTCACCGACCAGGGCACGACGAAAATCGGCCTGATCAAGCCGGTGCAGATGCTCTCTGCGTTGTCGAAGGATCCGGCCCTGCTGCAGGTCGCGAGGGAAGTCGAGGACAAGACCATCCTGATGGTCAATGAGGCGAAATAACGCACATGCTCAATAAATGCGTCTCGGCCGGGCTACTGGCCGCCGCCGGCTTGCTCGCCGCTACGCTCGCCCGCGGCGAGACCGTCGTCATCGAGGCGGCGCAATACCTCGACGTCGTGCAGGGCCGGATGGTGAGCCCTGCCGTGATCGTCGTCGAGAGCGGCCGGATCGCCGCCGTCAATCCCACCGTGCGGCCCGCGAACGCCCGCACGATCGACCTCGGCGGGCACACGCTGCTGCCCGGCCTGATGGACTCGCACACCCACCTCAACTACGAGATCGTGGAGGGCTGGGAGACCGAACCCGTGCGCTTCAAGGGCAGCGACTTCGCGATGCGCGGCATTCCCAATGCCGAGAAGACCCTGCTGGCGGGCTTCACGACCGTGCGCGATCTCGGCACCGGCCTCGGCTTCTCCGACGTTTCGCTGAAGCAGGCGATCGATGCGGGCTGGGTCACGGGACCGCGCGTCATTCCGGCAGGCCATGCGTTGTCGATCACCGGCGGGCATTGCGACGTCGCGTGGTTCGCGCCGGGCATCGAACCGGCAGATTTCATGTCCGGCGTCGCGGACGGCGTGGACGAAGTGCTGAAAGCGGTCCGCTACCAGATCAAGCACGGCGCCAAGGTCATCAAGATCTGCGCGACGGCCGGCGTGCTGAGCTTCGAGGGTTCCGCCGGCGCACAGCAGTACAGCATCGAGGAACTGCGCGCGGCCGCCGACGAAGCCCATCGCCACGGACTGAAGATCGCGGCGCACGCGCACGGCACCGAGGGCATCATCGCCTCGAGCCAGGCCGGCATCGACAGCATCGAGCACAACTCGATCATGACCGAAGAGGCCGCCAGGCTGCTGAAGAAGAACGGCACGTTCGTCGTGCCGAATATGTACCTGAACAAGGCCATCGACCTCAGCAAGCTGCCGCCGGTGATCGCCGCCAAGATGAACGAGCTGAAGCCGGTGCAGATCGAGAGTTTCCGCCGCGCGCTCGAGCACCAACTCAGAATCTCCTTCGGCACCGACGCGGGCGTGTTCCCGCACGGCGAGAACGCCCGGGAGTTCGCCGCGCAGGTCGCGCTCGGGCAGACGCCGCTCGGCGCCATCCGCTCCGCGACGATCGTCAATGCCGAACTGTTCGGCACGCCGGACCGTGGCCGGATCGAAGCCGGCCTGCTCGCGGACCTGATCGCCGTCAGTGGCAATCCGCTCGACAACATCGCGCTGCTCGAGGACGTGCGCTTCGTGATGAAGGACGGCATGGTCTTCAGGGAGCCCAACGGGCAGCCGGGCGCTGCGGCATCGTGGACCGCGGATGAGGCACAGATCCGCGCAATGCTGCAGGCCTCGGCCGAGGCGTTCAATCGCGGCGACCTGCCCGGCCATCTCTCGATCTACGACGCTTCCATCACGTTCATGACGAAGACCGGGCCGCGCCCGGGAATCGCCCCGATCGAGGCGGCCTTCCGCGAAGCGTATTTCCACGATGGCCTGCCGAAGCAGTTGCTCCGTTTCGAGGAGCTGGCGGTGCGCGCGCTCGGCGCCGACCAGGCGATGGCCACCGGGCGGTTCGTGCTCGCGGGAGGCGGGGAGCCGGAGCAGACCGGCTGGTTTACGCTCATCTGGCTACGCACGACCGCGGGCTGGCGGGCGGTGCACGACCACTCGAGCTAACCGTGCGAGAATCCCGCCCATGAACCTGGCCGCCAACCTCGTCACGGCATTCGTCGCGCTCTGCCACCTGGGCTTTCTCGTGCTCGAGATGTTCTTCTGGAACCACCCGGTCGGCTGGAAGATCTTCGCGATGACGCCAGAAGTAGCCGCTTCTTCGGCGGTGCTCGCGATGAACCAGGGTCTCTATAATGGCTTCCTCGCGGCAGGGCTCGCCTGGGGTCTCATCGCCGGGCGCCGCGACATCAAGCTGTTCTTCCTCGGCTGCGTCGTTGTAGCGGGCGTATTCGGCGCCCTCACCGCCAAGCCATCGATCCTGTTTACCCAGGCCCTGCCGGGAGCGATCGCACTGCTGCTTGTGCTGCTGGCCGCGCGCGGGAAAAATGGCGGGACCGCGCAACCTGCCCGCGCGCAGTGAGGCCTGCATGTCGTACCAGCTCACCATCACCGAGAAGCCCGGTTACCTGCACTGCATCATCACCGGCAAGAACACCATGGAGAATGTCGCCGCGTACCTCCAGGAGCTGGCGCGCGAGTGCGAGGCGCGCAACTGCTTCTGCGTGCTGATCGAGGAACACCTGGCCGGCCGGCGGCTCGAGACCTGGGACGTCTACCAGCTCGTGTCCGAGGGCGGCGCGCGCAACCTCGGCAAGTTCCAGGCCATGGCCTTCGTGGACGTCAACGCCGAGGGCGACCTGATGAAGTTTGCGGAGACTGTCGCCAACAACCGTGGCCTGCAGATGACCGTGTTCGCGACGGTCCCCGAAGCGGAGAGCTGGATCAGCAGCAAGGCCCGCTGATGGCAAAGGCGAAAAAGGCGGCGCTCGCGAACCTCGTGCGGCAGTGGATCCGATTCGTGTGACCGCGGGTTACACGTATCTCTGGGAATTCTTCGTGCAGCCCTCGCGGCAGTCCGAATTCGAGCGCCATTACGCACCCGACGGCAGCTGGGTCGCGTTGTTCCGTCAGGCGCCAGGCTACCTCGGCACGCAACTCCTGCACGACCGGAGCAACCGCCTGCGTTACGTCACGGTCGACCGTTGGACGGACCTCGAGGCGTACCGGGCATTCCGGACGCGGTTCGCGGAAGCCTACGAGGCGCTCGACCGACAGTGCGAAGGGCTGACGACCCACGAGGCGCCGTTCGGCGAATACGGCGAGGCGGCGCCGGCATGATCCTCGACTGCGGCTCCAGCATCGTCCGCAACTGGCGCGACGACGACCGGGATTCCCTGCTGCGCTTCGCGAACAACCGCCGCGTCTGGCGCAACCTCAAGGACCGTTTTCCGCATCCGTACGGCGAGGCCGAGGCCGATGCCTGGCTCGGGCTCGTCCGCGAGCACCCCGAACGTACAGCCTGGGCAATCGATGTGGACGGGCTCGCGGTCGGCGGCATCGGCCTGAAGCCGGGCGAAGACGTCTACGCAAAATCCGCGAACATCGGCTACTGGCTCGGCGAACCCTACTGGGGCCGTGGCATCATGACGGACGCGGTGCGCGCGGTTTCCAGCCACGCGCTCTCGCGGCTCGGGTTCGCGCGGGTCGAGGCGATGGTGTACGAATGGAACCCGGCCTCGATGCGCGTGCTAGAGAAGTGCGGTTTCGCGCGCGAGGGCGTGATGAGGAAGAGCATTTTCAAGGACGGCCAGTTGATCGACTGCGTGATGTACTCGCGGGTAGCCGGCTGATGGCCGATGGCGTGTTTCCGCTCGCCGGC
>JAABRB010000267.1 GCA_011391185.1 Betaproteobacteria bacterium | reverse complement strand
GAGGAGGGGTGGCGCCGAAGGCGACGGGGTGGTGCTCAGCGCTGATCGAAGCCCCAACCACCCCGCCCGCTACGCGGGCACCCCTCCTTGAAAAGGAGGGGACGCTTTTGCTTTTCTCCCCTCCTCTCCGAGGAGGGGTGGCGCCGAAGGCGACGGGGTGGTGCTCAGCGCTGATCGAAGCCCCAACCACCTCGCCCGCTACGCGGGCACCCCTCCTTGGAATGGAGGGGATGACCGGAGCCTGATCACGCGCTCAGGTTGAACAGGCGCAGCGCGTTCTCGCGCCCGATACGCCGTCGATCGTTCTCGCTGATGCTGGCGACGTCGAACCAGTCCGCGGCATGATCGATGTTCTCGAACGGCCAGTCCGTCGAAAAGAGAATGCGGTCGACGCCGATCTCGAGAATTGCATCGATCAGGGTCTGTGTGCGGAAGTTTCCCGACGTCGTGAGATAGAAATTCTGCGAGAAGTACTCCGCGATCTTCTTCTTCGCCGGATAGCGCGGCGGCGCCTTCGTCCAGGCATTCCGGTTGTCGATGCGCCACATGCTGTACGGCAGCCCCTCGCCCATGTGCCCGAGGATGATCTGGATTCGCGGGTGCCTGTCGAAGAGCCCCGAGCACATCAGGCGGAGCGCATGCACGGCGGTCTCCTGCCCGAACGCCCAGGTCGGACCGAGCAGCCACGGATGGCCCTCGTAGATCTGCGCCATGCTCGGCAGCGGATTGCGCGGATGAAGATAGAAGGGCGCGTCGAGCCGCTCGACCGCCGCCCAGAACGGAAGATATTGCGGCAGGTCGAGGTAGACCGCGGTGTTCGCATCGCGAACCTGCGAGAAGCCGTTCACGAGCGCGCCCTTGAATCCGAGCGCCGTCATGCAGCGTTCCAGCTCGCGGATCGCCAGGTCGGGATCCTGCATCGGCAGCGCGGCGAGTGCCTGAAAGCGATCGGGACGCTTGCGGACCTGGTCCGCGAGAAAATCGTTCGCGCGCTGCGCGATCTCGTTCGCGTGCGCCGGGTCGGGAATCGCCTGAACGGCCGGCGCGTTCAGCGAGAGCAGCATCATCTCGATGCCATGCCGGTCCATGAGATGCAAGCGCTTCTCGTGGATATCGAGCAGGCGAGCGCTCAACTCTGTCCAGACGTCGGCCGGAAGAAATCCGGCCGAGTCGTTCAAGGTCTCCGGAATGGCGAAATGCTCTTCGAGCGCGATCTTTCCCTGCATGGTCTCCCCCTCGCATGTCGTGTCCCGGCGCCTCGAGCGAGGTCGGGCCGATGGGCTATTCTGCCCCGCTTCGTGCGCGCGGGTGGGGAGACGGTCAGGCGGCCTCGGCCGGCACGCTGTCGAGGTTTCGCGGCAGCTGGGTGAGGTCGAGATTGCGGAAGGTCGACTCTTCGTCGAGCACCGGAAACTGGCGTGGATGCCCGACCAGGAATCCCTGGAAATAGCGCATGCCGAGCGCGTAGGCCCAGTCGAGCTTCTCCTGGCTGTCGATGCCCAGCGCGACGGACTTGCAGCCCAGCGACGCTGCAAGCGCCGCCAGCTCGCGCAGCGGCTCTTCGTCAAGCGTCTGGAAGGCGGTCGAAATCGCCTTGCGGTCGATCTTGATCAGCTTGGGCCGCAGTCGGCGCAGTACCGTCTCGTCGCACCGCGGGAGCCCGGGCGCGCAGTTGCCGAGCGCGATACGCACGCCCCGCCACGCGCAGTCCTTCGCGAACGAAAGAAGCGTCGTCGGGTCGCTCGGAACCAGCGAGTCAGTGATTTCGACGATCAGGCGCTTGGCCAACGGACCGACCTCGGACAGTTCGCGCAGGTAGCGCCCGGAATGCTGGCTGACCGTGATCGATGAGACGTTCACGCTGACAGAAAGCGATCGATGCAGCTGACCCAGCGCGGCGACGGCCTGCTTGAGGACCGCAAGATCGACCGTGCCGATGTAACCGGAACCTTCCCATCGATGAATCGAAGTCGCGCGCGACTCCGGGGTGTTCGACCCGTCGCGAAAGCGCAGCAGCGCCTCGTAGGCCACGATCTGGCCGCGCGCGCTCATGATCGGCTGGAACGCCGAGCGGATGATCTTTTGCAAGCAAGCCCCCTGTTAGCGACGGAGGGAAGATGCAATTCCGGTGCCAAGCCGGGGTGGCGGGATTTCCGCACGAAACGCACGCCGTGCGTGACTTTTCTGACAGAGATGTCGGGCAGCGGTCAGCACCGGGGCGAATCTGCCCGGCGGCCGACAGTGGGGGGGCGGAGCGGCCAGATTCGGTGACCTGCGACGCCTCTGTGATTACGCCTTGGCGTCGACCTTCTCGAAATCGATCCGTTCCTGCACCGGCAGTCCCTGCAGGGAACGCCGCAAACAGTCGAGCCCCATTTCCACGGCACCGAGGCGCACCCAGTCGCGCCCGCCGACGAGGCGGCTGCGGCGGGAGGCCACATCGCTATCCGTCGCGATCGCCACGCAGACGTTGCCCGAGAAATCGACCCGGTCGGCGCCCTCGTCGAGGTCGATCAGCACTGCGAGCGCGTGCGTCGATCTGGTCTGCCGTTGCGCAGCCCGCGCCACGGACTCGGCTGCTTCGAGCGTGATTCCGCGGCCTGCCGCCGCGCGGTCGAGTCCGACCGCATCGAATACGTCACCCAGATCACGCGTCACAATGCCGCGGCAAAAAACGCGCTCCGCGCCGGGCAGATGCGCGAAGCGTCCGGCGATCTGTCCGCTGGTGAACATCTCCACGGTCGTGAGCGTGGCCTGGCGACCGGTCAGCGTCTCGAGCACGACGCCTTCGAGCGTGCGATCGTCCTCTGCCACGATGTAATTTCCCAGGCGCTTGCGCACTTCCTGCTCGACCGGTGAAAGCGTGCGCCGGATGTCGTCCATGTCGCGCCCGCGCACCGCGAGCTTGGTCTCGAGCTGCGGATAGTGCGCGCGGAACCCGAGCTTCACCATGCCGCCGGGCGCAAGATCCACCACGTCTGCGAGCATCGTGTCGGCGCGCGATTCGCCGATTCCGTAGGAATGAAACCGCTTCAGGTAAATCGCCGTCTGCATCCCGCTCTTCTTGAGCAGCCGCGGAATGATCTCTTCGTCCAGCATGCGACGCAGCTCACGCGGCACGCCGGGCGTGAAAAAGAACCGTGCCTTCCCGATATCCACCGCGAAGCCGCAGGCGGTTCCGACCGGGTTGTCGAGGACTTCGGCGCCGGCAGGGAGCATCGCCTGCTTGCGGTTGTTGGGTGGCATCACGCGGCTGCGGCGCGCGAAGAATGCCTCCATATGCGCCAGCCACGCCTCGTGCAGAACGGGCTCGACGCCGGCGGCTTTCGCGGCGATTTCCTGCGACAGATCGTCGACCGTCGGCCCGAGCCCGCCGTTGACGATAACGGCATCCGCCCGCGCGCCGGCAAGCTGAAACGCGAGCAGCAGATCCTCGCGGTCATCGCCGACCGTGGTCTCCCACTTCACTGCGAGCCCGACGTCCTCGAGTGTCTGGGTGATGTAGGTGAAATTGGTGTTGAGGGTCTTGCCCGCGAGGACTTCGTCGCCGGTGCAGATGACTTCGATGCGCATGCGCTTCTTCCTGATGCTGGCAAACCAGCGGCATCATAACGTCCGGCGCCCGGGCAGTCAGCACGGCACGCAGTGCCGCTGAACCCGAGAAAAGGGGGTGGCAAAGGCACACTCGCATTCCGCCTGCAAATCCGCGCGAATGCCGGGTTTCGGTTGATTCGACTTTGCTAGTACCCCCAAAGTTACCCCCGCCGCGAACCGACAACACAATTGTCACGCGGCAGGCATGGCCTCGAGCTGCTCCGCGGACTTCATCAGACCTTTCAGGATCGCATTGAGCACGTGCTGCGGAAATCCCTTCGGCAGATCCCTCTGGACCGACGCGATGACAGCCGGCGTCGCGGCCAGAATTTCCTTGATCAGCGGCTCAGCGGTTTCACCCACGCCGCATTGTGCAGCCATGGCGTTGAAGTGTCTGCGCTGGATGTTCTTCAGCAAATAGTGCTTGTTCTTGGCGCGCACCGACATCGCGAGCCTGGCGTTGTGCCATGAAATCTTGCTGGGACCCTCGCCCATGATGGGCCAGATTGAGAGGACATCGTAGAGCGGCGTCAGTTGAAAGCGCCCCTGGCTGAGAATGCGGATACTGAAGTTTTTTGCGTGGCCGTCGGTGGCGGCGAGCATCCAGAACAAAAGCTGAGCTTTGAGCAGGCACGCCAGATCGGCATCGCGGTTGACCGATCCGCGCAGAATCCGCGCAATGTCGAGGAAGCCCGGTCCGCGATCGCTCTCATACTTCATCGAGGAAGGCGTGGCGGTAGCCTGGCAAAAATCCTCCTGAACGAGGCGCAGCCAGTACTTCCCGCTCGAATGGAGCTGCCGGTCGAATCGCTCCACCACCAGCACCTTCTGCGAACCGAAGCGGCCGATCTCGCAACTTGCGACAGGCAGCCCGTAGGCGCGCAGAATCCGCGCGCACAACCATTCGTTCTCCACGGACGTGCGCATGTCGGCCTGCATCCCGCCCACCAATCCGAGGGGCAGCTTGAAGATGTGCGTCGTGGGCGTGGCGCCCAGCGGCCGGCACCACTGGCCATCGTGTCGCAGGAAAGCGGTCTTTTCCTGAGCGCCCGCAATTGAAATGCGGAAGTCATCGTCCGCGGGGTGTGCCGCGATCGACGCTGGCGCTACTGTCTGAATCAGGGCCCGCTCGACCTCGGCCTCGGAGAGCGGCACCGCATCGATCGCATGCACGTCCCTGGATTGCTCACCGGAAGGGAGCAACTGCACCGCGCCGACGCAATCGCGCCCGATGGCGGCAAGGAGGTCGAATGCGTCGCGTGAATCGGTATGAAAGCGATCCTGGACCCGTTTGCGAATGAGATCGGCATCGGGCAGCAGGTTGTCGAAATAGCACTCGACGGGCCGGCCTTTGATCGAACCACGGTCGAGACTGAACGGCAGGGCTAGCGACAGCGGACGCCCTTCGTCCGCCTCGACCCAGGTCGAGTCATATTGGAACTCCGTCTCACCCCGGGCTGGAATTCGCCACTCGCCGGCCTGCTTGCCGTTCACCCACACCGAGAGCGAGCGCGCATGGGATTTTCTGCCCATCCCTACCACTCCGACTTGGATGAAGGTTGCGTGCGCGGCCGATCCTGGATGACCAGTTCC
>JAABRB010000266.1 GCA_011391185.1 Betaproteobacteria bacterium | reverse complement strand
ATGTCACTGAAGCCCGCCGACGTTCTGAAGCTGATCAAGGACAAGGAAGTCAAGTTCGTCGACCTTCGCTTCACCGACACGCGCGGCAAGGAGCAGCACGTCTCGGTGCCCGCGTCCCAGTTCAACGACGACAAGTTCGAGCACGGGCATGCATTCGACGGCTCGTCGATCGCCGGCTGGAAAGGCATCGAAGCCTCCGACATGCTGCTCATGCCCGATGCCGACAGCGCGCGCCTCGACCCGTTCACCGACGAGCCGGTGCTGAACATCAGCTGCGATGTGATCGAACCGACGGACATGAAGGGCTACGATCGCGATCCGCGCTCGCTCGCCAAGCGCGCCGAGGCCTATCTCAAGTCCACCGGGTTGGGAGACCTCGCGTATTTCGGCCCCGAGCCCGAGTTCTTCATCTTCGATTCCGTGACGTGGCACGTCGACATGTCCGGAAGTCACGTGAAGATCCGGTCCGAGGAGGCGCCGTGGTCGTCCCACGAGGAATACGAGGGCGGCAACCTTGCGCACCGCGCGCCGACCAAGGGCGGTTACTTTCCGGTCGCGCCGGTCGACAGCCTGCAGGACATCCGCAACGCCATGTGCCTGGCGCTCGAGCAGCAGGGCGTCGAAGTGGAAGTGCACCATCACGAGGTCGCGGCCCCGGGCCAGTGCGAGATCGGCACGCGGTTCAACACGCTCGTGAAGCGCGCCGACTGGATGCAGATCCTCAAGTACACCGTGTGGATGACCGCCGCGTCGTATGGCAAGACCGCGACGTTCATGCCGAAGCCGGTAGTCGGTGACAACGGGTCGGGAATGCACGTCCACCAGTCCGTGTGGAAAGGCGGCAAGAACCTTTTCGCCGGGAACGGCTATGCGGGCCTCTCCGACTTCGCGCTGCATTACATCGGCGGCATCATCAAGCATTCGCGCGCGCTCAATGCGATCACGAACCCCGGCACCAATTCCTACAAGCGCCTGGTACCCGGATTCGAGGCGCCGATCAACCTTGCGTATTCGGCGCGCAACCGCTCGGCCGCGTGCCGCATTCCGTACGTCGCCAGCCCGAACGGGCGGCGCGTCGAAGTGCGGTTCCCCGATCCGACGGCAAACTCGTATCTCGCGTTTTCGGCCATGCTGCTGGCGGGTCTGGACGGCGTGCAGAACAAGATCTCCCCCGGAGATCCGATGGACAAGAACCTCTACGATTTGCCGCCCGAAGAGGCCGCGAAGGTCCCGCAAGTGTGCCATTCGCTCGACCAGGCGCTCGGCGAACTCGATCGCGATCGCGAATTCCTGACGCGCGGCGGCGTGTTCTCGAACGACATGATCGACGCCTACATCGCACTCAAGCACGACGAGGTCACGCGCTTCCGCATGACCACGCACCCGCTCGAGTTCGAGCTCTACTACAGCTCCTGATCGGTAGCGCCAAGGAGCAGCGCGCGATGGACCGAATTCGCGCGCTGCTCGCCGACGCCCGGGGTTTATGGTGCATCGCCGCATTTACGGGACGCGTCACGTGCTATGGCGACCGGTTGCCGGCACGTTTGCGGGTGACCGGGGGGATGTGTGAACAAAGCCGCCGGCCATGGCCCGAATCGTTTTGTAATCAGGGTGTTTTTGCCATAGACTTGAATTTCCCCCTGAACAAAGGTGCCAGTCATGGCCCGATTCCCTGCCTGCGCTCTGGCGACCCTCGCGTTGCTCGCGACGCCGATCGCGTTCGGGCAGGGCACGGTCTGGCGCTGCGTCGAGCAAGGGCGTTCGCAGTACACGAACATCAAGAAAGAGACCGACGGCAAGGACTGCGCGGTGGTCAGCCGCGAGGTATCGATCGTGCATTCGCAGTCGGCAGCCCAGTCCAAACCGGACGCTCGGCCGGCAGATTTCCCACGCGTCGCGCCCGAGACTCAGCGCTTGCGCGACGAGACCCGGCGCAAGATCCTCGAGAACGAGCTGTCGGTCGAGGCGAAGAGCCTGGCCGACGCGAAGGAGAAGCTCGCGGAGCAGGGTGGCATTCGCACCGGGAGCGAGCGCAATTATCAGAAGGTGATCGATCGTCTGCAGCCCTATCAGGAGTCGGTCGATCGCCACGAGCGCAATGTCATGGCGCTCCAGCAAGAGCTCACCCGCCTGAAGTAACCCGCGCGCCCGACCGGCGCCCGTTCCACGAATCCGAACGAAGTAGCTCGGCAGGGCGTGCCGGGTCGCGCCGTCGCGCGCCGGCCGGACGAGGGCGCGCGTGAACGGCTTCGCGTTCTCGGGCCTCGACCTCCTTGCAAGTGCGGTCGTGCTGCTCGACGCGGACTTGCGTATCGTCTACGCGAACCCGGCCGCCGAGAACCTGTTCGAGCAAGGCGCACGGGCGCTGCACGGCCAGTCATTCGTCGGAATGTTCGTCGACGCAGGTCGCCTCGGGGAGCAGCTCGAGCAGGCGATCGCCGAGCAGCGGGGGGTGTGGAACCAGGCGGTCGACCTGCAGCGCGCCGATCGCGATCCGCTGCACGTCAACCTGCTCGCCAGCCCCGTGGATGCGGGCGCGGGCGTGCTGATACTGGAAATCCGCTCCATCGACCAGCGGCTGCGCGTCGAGCGCGAGGAGCGTGAACTCGCGCAGGCTTTCGCAAACCGCGAGCTGATCCGCAATCTGGCGCACGAGATCAAGAATCCGCTCGGCGGACTGCGCGGCTCCGCCCAGCTGCTCGAGCGCGAACTCGACCGGCCCGGGTTGCGCGAGTACACCCAGGTGATCATCAAGGAGGCCGATCGACTGCAACTCCTGGTCGACCGGCTGCTCACCCCGCACCGGCCTGCGCGCCTGGGAGCGGTGAATGTCCATGAGGTGTGCGAGCGCGTGCGCAGTCTCATTCACGCCGAGTTTCCCGAGATCCGCATCCACCGTGATTACGATTCGAGCCTTCCCGATCTGCACGGCGATCGGGAGCAGCTCATCCAGGCGGTGCTGAATATCGTCCGCAACGCCGCCCAGGCGGTGAAGGGACGCGGCGAGATCGGCCTCCGCACGCGAGTGGCGCGCTCGGTGAGCATTGCCAAGATCTTCCATCGGTCGGCGCTCGAAGTTGCCGTGATCGACAGCGGACCCGGCATTCCCGACGAGCTTCGCGAGCGCATCTTCCATCCGCTGGTCTCGGGCCGCGAGGGCGGGACCGGTCTCGGGCTGACGCTTGCCCAGACTTATGTGCAATACCAGCGGGGATCGATCGAGTGTGACAGTCAGCCGGGGCGCACGGTGTTTCGCATCGTTCTTCCCATGGCCGCCAACGGGACCAAGCAATGAAACCAGTCTGGGTAGTCGACGACGATCGTTCCATACGCTGGGTATTCGAGAAAGCACTCGCGCGGGAGGGCATCCCGTTCAAGACGTTCGGCCTCGCCGAGGACGCGATCCTCGAGCTCGATCGCGATGCCCCGCAGGTGCTGGTGTCAGACATCCGCATGCCAGGCACTTCCGGGCTCGCGCTGCTGCAGAGCGCCAAGGAGCGGTATCCGGAATTGCCGGTGATCGTCATGACCGCTTTCTCCGATCTGGAGTCTGCGGTGGCCGCGTTTCAGGGCGGCGCATTCGAGTACCTGCCCAAGCCGTTCGACGTGGACCAGGCCGTGGAGCTCATCCGCCGGGCGCTCGACGAGAGCCTGCGCGAGGAACAAGGGGAGGAGTCTGCCGCGACATCCCCCGAGATTCTCGGCCACGCGCCATCGATGCAGGACGTGTTCCGCGCGATCGGCCGCCTGTCGAACTCCAATGCAACCGTGCTGATCACCGGCGAATCGGGAACCGGCAAGGAGCTCGTCGCGCGTGCCTTGCACCGCCACAGCCCGCGCGCGGCGAAGCCGTTCGTCGCGATCAACACGGCGGCGATGCCGAAGGACCTGCTCGAAAGCGAGCTCTTCGGGCATGAGCGGGGCGCGTTCACCGGCGCGCAGGCGATGCGGCGCGGCCGGTTCGAGCAGGCGGACGGCGGCACGCTCTTCCTGGACGAGATCGGGGACATGCCCGCCGACCTCCAGACACGCCTGCTGCGCGTTCTTTCGGACGGGCAGTTCTACCGCGTCGGGGGGCATCAGCCGCTGCGCGCCAACGTCCGCGTGATTGCAGCCACGCACCAGGATCTCGAGGTGCGGGTGCGCGACGGCCTGTTCCGCGACGATCTCTATCATCGGTTGAACGTCATCCGAGTGCGGCTTCCGTCGCTCCGCGAGCGGCGCGAGGACATCCCGGTGCTGGCGCGGCATTTCGTCGCGAAGAGTGCCCGCGACCTGGGTGTCGAAGCGAAACGCCTGTCGGACGGCACGCTGAACTTCCTCTCCGCGCATGACTGGCCAGGCAACGTCCGCCAGCTCGAGAACGTCTGCCATTGGCTGACCGTGATGGCTCCGGCGCAGATGATCGAGGTCGCCGACCTGCCGGCAGAATTGCGCGCCGAGACCCAGACCTCCGCCGATGCGGACTGGTCCGTGATCCTGCGGCGCGAAGTCGAAAAGGCCCTGATGCGCGGTGAGGCGAACCTGATGGACGCACTCTCGCGCCAGTTCGAGCGCGCGCTGATCTCGCAGGCGCTCGTGCACACCGGCGGCCGGCGCATCGAGGCCGCCGCGCTCCTCGGCATCGGCCGAAACACGATTACGCGCAAGATCGCCGAACTCGCGATCGACGCGCGGCGCGAGTAGGCGGAATTCTTTTCCCCTCCTTTTCAAGGAGGGGTCCGCCCGCAGGGCGGGGGGTGGTTGAGGACCTGGTCACCGAAGAACCACTCCCGCTTCTGCGCAGCCACCCCGGGTTCTGCGAATGTTCTGGAACACCACCCCGGCTGCTTCGCAGCCACCCCTCCTCAGAGAGGAGGGGACAGGCCGGTGTATTCCGGATTACGCAATCGTCTTTGCAAAACGTTGATCTGGTTCATTGCAGCCCCCGAGGTTGCACTGCGCCGTCCGGGAAATTCCCCTTGTATGGTTGTAGTTTTGTGCACTGCACAGTAAAATTGAGGCGTTTCTCACCCGAACTGAAGAGCATTCCACGATGAGCGAAAAATACGCCGGCGGCGTGGAAATCCACGGTGCCGTCACTCCCGAATTTTCCCGGATGCTTACCGCGGAGGCGGTCGCGTTCGTCGCGAAACTGCACCGCGCCTTCGAACCCCGCCGCCAAGTGTTGCTGGCCGCGCGTGCGGCCCGGCAGAAGGCGTTCGACGCCGGCGAGCTGCCCG
>JAABRB010000028.1 GCA_011391185.1 Betaproteobacteria bacterium | reverse complement strand
CTTGGCAAGGAGCGGAACGACGCCTGGCGGCGAACTGGGCGGTTTTCTTCGGCGAATTTCTGATTCGGGACACTAGCTCGCGCCCCGACTGAACCACCCTTGCACTGTGCGGCCCGCGCGCCCGAGGGCCTCTCCGGTCTTGCGCAACGCCTTCTGCAGCGCGGACTCGGTCTTGTCCGCCGCCTTCTCGACCGCCGCGCCGGTCTTTTTCGCGGCCCGGTCCAGGGTCGCGTTCGTGCTCTTGGCGGCTCGATCGACCCAGTCGCCGGTGCGGCGTGCGGCCTGATCGAGCTTGTTCTCCGCGGCGCCAGGCTGATCGTTGTCTTCCGCACGGGCCGAACCGACCCCTGCGGCAAGCAACGAAGCTGCAATGATCAGGATGAATCGCCTCGTCATCGACTTCCAGCTTAATCCCGCAAGGCCCTCAACCGCAACTCCCGACCGCGCCGCACGCGGTACAGAAATCGCATCCGTCCTTCCTGATCACCGCGTAGTTGCCGCATTCGTTGCAAAGCGCGCCCTGCATCAGCCTGGGCTCGTTCGGTTCGCGCGGCGCCTCGAGGATGCCCATTTCGCGGGCCGGGTAACCGTGCTCGTCGAGTACGCCCAGCATCGCATAGCGGTGGATGATCACGCGCGCCATGTAGGCGACGATCGACGGGAAATTCTCCTGGCGCCGCTCGCCCGGGACGAACGCCATGAAATCGCCGAGCGGCTCGGAATAGTTGGTGAGCTTCCTCAGCTTCATTCCGATCCATGCCGGATCCATCACGCGCATATCGAGCGAAAGGATGCGCGACAGCCCGTCGAGCGCCCGCGGGTAGTGCCCCGAGAGCCACATCGCGTAGGGCCGCGTCACGCCCACCGGAAACCCGTCCTGCGGCGGAAGCGTGATCTCCTTCAGGCCAAGCGCGAAATCGTCCCCGGAACCGGGATTCTGGATGTCAACCGTCCAGGAAAGCGTGCCGTCGGTTCCCGTCCTGGGCTCCTGCACGCTGAACATCGCGTCCAGCACCGGCGTCGGCCCCGGCTCCTCGAACGCGCCGAGCTGCTCGCAGCGGAAGCGCACGACCTGCGCGACCGCCGCGACGATGCCGGGCACCTTCTTGTGCTCGCCGTGCGGCGGGAACGGCAGATCGAACGGATCGCCGAACGTCTTCGAGAGCACGTCGAGCTTGAGCTTCAGCCATGCGTGATCGTTCGCGCGCATATCCATCGACAGCGTCTTCGCCACCGCACCGAGGCCGCGCGGCTGCTCCGCCCCGTTCACCCAGACCTCGAAGGGATGGGACTTGCCGTTCTCCACCTGCCCGACGAAGAGCGCGAACTCGCCGTGCGGGTAGCGGATCATGTAGGTCCACGCGAGATTGCCCCCGGGAAGCGTCGGCCGGCCTGGCCAGCGCAGCGACGAAAGCACCGGCGCCGGCAGCGACTTGATCGACAGCCGCCGGTTCCGATCGTCGTCCAGGCGCACGTCCTGCGGCTCCTTTTTCGCCTGCTCGCGCGCCTCCACCGAGAGCACCGAGCCGAGCACTGCATTCGGCCGGTAGGTCGCGAGGCCCTTCAGGCCCGCCCGCCACGCGGTCAGGTACAGATCCTCGAAGTCCGCGTACGGGTAATCCCCGGGAACGTTCACGGTCTTCGAGATGCTCGAATCCACGAACGGCGCGACCGCCGCGACCATGTTCTTGTGCGCCTGCGCCGAAATCTCGAGCGCGGTCACGAAGTAGTCGGGCAGATTTTCCGTGTCGCCGCCCAGATGCGCGTAGTAGCGCCAGGCGTAGTCCTCGACCGGGTACTCCTTGAACGTGCCGTCGCCCATGCGCTTCTTTCGCGTATAGGTCCACGAGAAGGGCGGCTCGATGCCGTTGGAGGCGTTGTCCGCAAACGCGAGGCTGATGGTCCCGGTCGGCGCAATCGAGAGCAGGTGGGAGTTGCGGATGCCATGAGTCCGGATCTTCTGCTTCACCTCGGCCGGCAGGCGCGACGCAAAGTTTCCGCCCGAGAGGTAGAGATCGGAATTGAAGAGCGGAAACGCACCGCGCTCGCGCGCGAGCTCGACCGATGCAAGGTACGCGCGGTCGCGCATGGACTCCGCGATGCGCGTCGCCATCGCGAGCGCCTCCGGCGTGTCGTAACGCAGGCCGAGCATGATCAGCGCGTCGCCCAGGCCGGTGAAACCGAGACCAACGCGACGCTTGGCGTGCGCCTCCGTTTTCTGCTGCTCGAGCGGCCAGTTCGTCGCGTCAAGCACGTTATCGAGCATGCGCACGGCGACGTCCACCGTCTTGCCGAGGCCTGCATGGTCGAATTCGGCCCGGTCGGTGAACGGATGCGCCACGTACCGGGCGAGATTGATGGACCCGAGGCAGCAGCAACCGTAGGCGGGCAGCGGCTGCTCACCGCAGGGATTGGTCGCCTCGATCGTCTCGCAGTAGTAGAGATTGTTGTCCTTGTTGATGCGGTCGAGGAACAGGATTCCCGGCTCGGCGTGGTCGTAGGTCGAGCGCATGATCTGGTCCCACAGCTCGCGCGCCCGCACCTTGCGGTAGACCCACAGGCCGTCGTCGCGCTGGTAGGCGCCGCCGGCCTTTTCTTCCGCCGCGGGCTCGGCCTTCTGCACGAGCTCCACGTCGCCGTCCGCCTCCACGGCGCGCATGAACGTGTCGGTCACTCCGACCGAGATGTTGAAATTGGTGAGCTCGCCCGCGTCCTTGGCATGGACGAAATCCTCGATATCCGGGTGGTCGCAGCGTAAAACGCCCATCTGTGCGCCGCGCCGCGCGCCGGCGGATTCGACCGTCTCGCACGACCGGTCGAAGACGCGCATGTAGGAAACCGGGCCGCTCGCCCGCGAATGCGTGCCGCGCACGAGCGCGCCTTTCGGCCGGATCGACGAGAAGTCGTAGCCGACGCCGCCGCCCCGGCGCATCGTTTCGGCTGCCGCGGAAAGTGCGGTATAGATCCCCGGCTTGCCGTCGACGATCTCGGTGATCGAGTCGCCGACCGGCTGGACGAAGCAGTTGATGAGCGTCGCAGCGAGGCTGGTGCCCGCTGCGGAATTGATGCGCCCGGCGGGCACGAAGCCGTTCTCCTGCGCCTCCAGGAATTTCGCTTCCCAATACGCGCGCTGGTCGTCGGCCTCGACCGCAGCCAGCGCGTGGGCAACGCGCCGGCGGACGTCCTCGACCGTGCTCTCGCCGCCCTTGGCGTATTTCTCGATCAGCACCTCGGCGCAGATCTCCTGTTCCGGCGGGGTGCTCTCCTTCCTTGTTGAAGATAGTTGAGACTGTTGTTTAGCTTCCGTCTCTTTCATGCCTGATTCCTTTGGGTTCGTCTTTTGTTATTCGATACAGGGTTCGCCATCCGGGAAGTCCCGAGCCCCCTGCAGATCGCCGTATTTTGGACCCAAAACGGGCTCGATGTGTGAGCCAGATCACGCGAGAACCGGCCACAAGATCTGGTATGTGACATCTTACTCATCCACAACACGTTGATGCTGCGGTGCAAAAATCCCCTTAGCGCAGAGGGGTCCGGGAGCGCTGGCTGGCCGGGGCGGCGCGCGGCCGGCGCGAGGTTCCGTGTAAGCTTTTGTTTACCAAGCAAGACCAAGTGCCATGTCCAACTGCCACCCGCGTGGCACCCCCCAGGAGACCGAGATGACCCAGTCCAGCATCGCCGCCGACGCGATCCCGGCAGGCAAGGAAGTTGCGACGTTGGCCGGCGGGTGCTTCTGGTGCCTCGAGGCGGTCTACGACGACCTGAAGGGCGTCGAGTCGGTGGAATCCGGCTACATGGGCGGCGCGCGCGAGCGCCCGACCTATGACGAGGTCTGCTCGGGCACGAGCGGCCACGCGGAGGTGGTGCGCATCACGTTCGAGCCGGGCGTCGTCTCCTTTCGCGAGCTGCTCGAGGTCTTCTTCGTGATTCACGATCCGACGACGCTGAACCGTCAGGGCAACGACGTCGGCACCCAATACCGCTCGGCGGTCTTCTACCACTCGGCCGAGCAGCAGCGAACCGCCGCCGAAGTCGTCGCCGACCTGACGGAACGCGCGGTGTACGACGATCCGATCGTCACCGAGATCGCGCCGGCCACGATGTTCTGGATGGGCGAGGCGCATCACCAGGAGTATTTCGCGCGCAATCCGGCGCAGCCGTATTGCATGTGGGTGGTCGCGGAGAAGGTGGCGAAGTTCCGCAAGCACTTCCTCGGGAAGCTCAAGCGGAAGTGACCGGGCGAAGGTGGGGTTGACCCGCCGCGACGCAGGACGAATAATCGGCTGGCGCGGCGGCTGCCTTCGTCATGGCAACTGCTTCGCAACCCGCGGCAATCGATGATTAATTGATCAAAGGGAGAGCGCATGGCCACGAAGAAGCGCAAGAAGGCAAGGCGAACCACCCATCGCAGCAGCACCGGCAAGAAGCTCTACGCGGTTCGTGACGCGAAGGGACGCTTCAAGGATATCCAGCAGTACTCGCGTGCCCACCGCATGGACATGCAGCGCAAGAGCAAGGCCGAGACGGCGGCGGCCAAGAAAACCGGGAAGCGCAAGCCGGCGAAGTCCGTGCGCAAGACCGTTCGCAAGGCGACCCGGCGCACGCGCAAGTAACCGACGCAGCGCGCCATGGGCGCATGGCCCGTGGCGCGACAGTCTCGGCTCATCGGGCGACGTCGACGCGGCGCGCCAGATCCTGGGCCTTGATCTTCGCCGCCAGGTCCCCCTGACGGCCGGCGCGGACATACCAGTCGAGCGCTTTGCGCAGGTCGGCGGGCACGCCGGTGCCCCGCTCATAGAGGCTCGCGATGATGTACTGCGCCGCGGCATCGCCGCGCTCGGCCGCAGCCTCGTACCAGTGCGCCGCGGCGCCATAATCGAGCGGCACGCCGCGCCCCAGGAAGTATTGGGTGGCGAGCGCCAGCTGCGCTTCCGCGTGGCCCTGTTCCGCCGCGCGGCGATACCAGTCCGCCGCATCGACCTGCGAGCGAGGGACGTGTGCGCCGTGCTCGGACAACAGACCGAGATTGTATTGCGCCTGTGGCAGACCGGATTCGGCGGCCTTGCGCAGCCATCCCAGCGCCTGCGCCGGATCCGCCGCCTGCCCTTCGCCGCGAAACAGCATCATCGCCAGATTGAACTGCGCGAGGCGCACGCCGCGCTCGGCCGCTGCACGGTACTCGCGCGCCGCCTGCGCATGATCGCCGCGCTGATATGCCCGCCAGGCGGGCTCGGGTCCGGGCACGGGAGGATCCGCCGGCGCGGCTGACCCGACCGCAAGCGCCGCAGCGAGAACGATCGTATCGATCATCGCGCGCCCGGCCCCGGCTCACCGGCCACCATCGCCTGACCGAGCTTGATGAGGGTAAGCGGCGCCGAGCCCTCGGCCTTGTTGTTCGCGATCACGTATGCGGGGTAACCCGCCGACAATGCCGCCTGGCAGCGCGCGGCGAGCGCGGTTCGCGTTGTCGGGTCCTCGTCGACGAGCCGGTTGAACGGCGCGTAATGTGTCCTGGCCGTTTCATACGCATACCCGGCGTGCAGATTCCAGCGCGCGACCAGCGGTCCGGGGGCGAGCCCCGCCATCGCCGCAGCTTGCGCAGCGATGTCCGGCATGCGCGAGTGCACGCCGAAGCAATAGCGCGCCCGCGTCGCGCCGAGTGCGGCGGCGAGCGGTGCACCCAGCAGGCCGGAGTCGCGCAGCTCGACTGCATAGAGTGGCCCGGCAGGCAGAGCGTCGAGGAAGCGGTGCAGGCGCGCGGCGAAGCGCGCGGGATCGCGGACGATCGACCTGCCGAGTGGCGAGAACTGGAAGACGATCGGCCCCGCTTTTGCCCCCAGCCCCTCGACGCACGGTGCGACGAAATGCGCCGCGGCGAACGCCGCATCCAGAAAGCGCGGACTGTCGCCGGCCGGCTTGCCGCGCTCACCGCGGATGAACGCGTCGGTGACGAGCGCGGGGGCTTTCACCACGAAGCGGAAAGTGTCGGGCACTTGCGCGGCGTAGCGCGCGAACTCGGAGACGGACACCGGCGCGTAGAAGGTGCGGTCGATTCCGACGCAGGTGAGGACCGGGTGCGCCGAATAGGCACGCAGACCCTCGCGTGCGAGCACCGGCTCCGGCAGGGAGTCGCCATACACGATTCCTGCCCAGCCCGGAAACGTCCAAGAAGACGTGCCGAGATAGAGCTTCGCAGGCAGTGCTCGACCGAGCGCGACGAGCGCTTCGTCAACCGGCGCGGGCGGAACCGTGACCGGCGGTACGAAACGATCGGCACCCGCCGACGCGCGTTCGCCGAAGAGGTCGAACTGGTTGCTCACGAAAGCCGGGAGCGAATGGCGTTCATGGCCGATACCTCGAGCCGGGCGGAGGCCCCGAGTGTGCCACGGTGACGCGGCGCGCGCGGTACGTAACGTGCGCGCCGCTAAACGGCCCCCGGATGCTGCGCGATAAAGCGCTGCAGCACGAGTTTCAGCGCCGCCGCGTGGCGCAGATTTCCCGCCTTCTGCGCGGCAACGATGTCGTCCACGATCATCTTCTCGACGAGTTGCTCGCCCGCGGCAGTCTGCGCGAGCGCGTTGCCGAGCGCGAGCGCCACCACCTCGGGGAGATTCTCGTGCTCCGCAATGGCGAGAACCTCGTCTTCGGTCAGCTCGCAGAAATCGAGGCAGTCCTGAAACGTCAACATAATGCGTCTCCCCATCGATTTGCGTCTCCCCATCGATTTGCGTCTCCCCATCGATTGCCGCAGCGGCAGCTTCCCGCTACGCTCGCTTGCCACATGGGTCGATCTGAGCACCAACCCACACGGGCCGGGTTGATCCGGGTTAAACGAATGCGGATGTTGCAGCGCATTTCCGTGGCCGTGCAGGGTAGGGGGAGGGTATATGCCGGAGAATCGAAACGTGGGCGTCGTCGGCGTCGGCCTGATGGGGATGGCCGTCGCCAGGCGGCTGCTCGCGCAGGGCTATGCGGTTCACACCCGTGACATCCGGGCCGAGGCGGATGCGGAGGCGCGTGCGGCCGGGGCCAGGGTTTGCGCGTCGCCCGCCGATCTCGCGGCCGATTGCCGGGTCGTCATCACACTGGTCGTGAACGAAGTCCAGACCGAAGCGGTCGTGTTCGGCCCGCGCGGAGTGGTCGAGACGCTCGCACCCGAAGGAGTGCTCATTGTGTCGAGCACGGTGTCCCCGACGTTCGTCGAGTCGCTCGCCGGGCGGTTTGCCGAGCGCGGACTCGTGATGCTGGACGCGCCGGTCTCCGGCGGGCCGGCACGGGCGGGCGCCGGTACGATCAGCATGATGCTTGCCGGCGCCGACGCCGCGGTGGAGCGCTCGAACGATGTTCTCACAACCATGTCCAACGCGCGCTTCCGCATGAGCGAGCGGCCGGGCGACGGCGCGCGGATGAAGCTCGTGAACAACATGCTTGCCGGAGTGAATCTCGCCGCGTCGTGCGAAGCGCTGGCGCTCGGGATCCGGCTCGGCCTGGAACCACAGCGGGTGTTCGACGTGGTGAATGCGAGCTCGGGCGGAAGCTGGATCTTCGGCGACCGCATGCCGCGCGTGCTCTCGGGAGATTACCGCCCGAAAGCCGCCACGACGTTGCTGACGAAGGACATGTCGCTCGCGCTCGGCGCGGCGCGCGAGGCGGGGTTCCCGGCGCCGGTTGCCGCGGCGGCGCTGCAGGTCTTCCTGGCGACCGTCGCGCTCGGGCACGGCGCCGAAGACGACGCGGCGCTCGTCAAGTTCTACCAGGCGCTTACCGGGATCGAATTACCCCGCGGCGGCTAGTGTCCCGAATCAGGGATTCGTTGAACAAGTTCTCAGGTGGAACTGCCCTATCCATGATCGGACGAGTACGCCGAAGGCACGGGAAAACTGCCCGGTTCGTCGTCAGGCTAGGCGCCAGGAAGGGGTGGGGGACCCCTTCCCTTCCCCCAAAGCGCAGCCAAGACTGGCCGTCTTGGCAAGGAGCGGAACGACGCCTGGCGGCGAACTGGGCGGTTTTCTTCGGCGAATTTCTGATTCGGGACACTAGCAGCGTGATGCAAAACGTTGAAACGCACGTGCGTAAGACATCGGAACCGGCGTCGCCCCGAGGGGAGGCGGCGTTTTGCATCACTGAAATTGGGGATTCAAAAGGGGGTGTGGCCCCTTTTGCATCAACCTGCTAGATTCGCTTTTCCTTGCCGGCCCAGTACGGGTCCCGCATTTCGCGCTTGAGCGTCTTGCCCGCGGCGCTGCGCGGGAAGTCGGCCATGATGACGACCTCGCTCACGCGCTGGTAGCGTGCCGCGACGCGCGAGTTGATCCAGTCTCGGAGCTCCGCGGCGGTCACCTTGGCCTCGTCGCGCAGGATCACTGCCGCGATCGGCGTCTCGCCCCATTTCTCGTGCGGGACGCCGAACACCGCGACGTCGCGCACTTCCGCATGCTGTGCGGCGATCTCCTCGACGTCCTTCGGGTAGACCTTCACGCCGCCGGAGTCGATCATGTCCTTCTTGCGGTCGACGAGATAGAGGTAGCCCTCGTCGTCCACATAACCCATATCGCCGGAATAGAGCCAGCCGTCGCGGATTGCCTGCGCAGTGAGATCGGGGCGCTTGTAGTAACCGCTCATGAGGATCGGACTGCGCCCCACGATCTCGCCGATTTCGCCCGTCGCGCACTCCCGGCCGTCCTCGCTCACGATCCGCATCTCCGCGTACTGGGGTGGGCAGCCCACCGAGCCGGCCTTCCGCGTCGCAGCGTCGCGGTCGAGAATGGTGACGAACCCCTCGGTCAGGCCGTAGAGCTCATAGAAACGATCCGGCAGAACGCGATTCAGCTTCTCCTTGTACTCGTTCAGGAGCGGTGCGCCGAGCGAGAGAATCATTTCGAGCGATGCAAGTCGCACCGGATCGAAACCCGGGGAGTCGAACAGTGCGATGATCTGCGACGGCACCACCATGATGTGGGTGATGCGCTCGCGTTCGATCGTCGCGATCATCTCCCCGGCATTGAACTGGCGGGCCAGGCAGAACGTTCCGCCAAGGTAGAAAGCCGCCATCATCGTGATGAAAGCGCCGTTGAAGACGAGCGCGCCCGTATGCAGCGCCCGCGACTCGGGCGTCATGCGCCACGCGGCCCCGAGCCACAGCGCGTACATCGAGCGCGTGAAGTGCGAATGCATGATCCCCCTGGGCAATCCGGTGGTGCCGCTCGTGTACATGATGTTGAAGAGATCGTCGCTTGCCACTTGCGTTGGCGCGAAGGAATCTGCCGCACGCGCCGTGCGCGCTGTGTAGTCGCCGTAGCCGGGCTCGGCGCCGTCCACGAGCAGGATCCGGTCCGCGAGCTGGCTGGCGAGCTCGCCGCGGATCGCGCCGAGTGTGGGCAGCATCGCGCGCTGGCTGATCAGGCACTTCGCATCCGAATTGCGCGCCAGCGCGGCGAGCCCCGTCGGCATGAGGAGCGGCGAGAGTGGCACCAGCACCGCGCCGATCGACGGCACCGCCCAGTAGATCTCGAGCAGCTCGCGACAATTCGTCATGACCGTGGCGACCTTGTCGCCTGGCCCGATGCCCAGTTCGCGAAGCACGTTTGCCACCCGGGCGACACGCGCGTGGAACGCCCGCCAGGTCAACCGCTCCTCCTCGAACACCACCGCGAGGTGATCGGGCCGGAAGTGCGCGTGGTGCGAAATCAGGCTGGCCAGTTCTAACATGGGTCGGTCCCGAGGTGCGTGCGACGAACGCGCGGGCGAGCGAACTCCCTTATGGCGCCAGCCGCTCGATCACCCATTCGGCGTCGGCAAGGCGATAGCGGATGCGATCGTGCAGCCGGCTCGGCCGGCCTTGCCAGAATTCCAGGGCATCCGGCGTCAGCCGGTAACCGCCCCAGTGCGGGGGGCGCGCGGGATTCAGCCCATGCCGCAGACCCATCTCGGCCGCGCGCGCCATGAGCCCCGTCTTGGACACGGGTTCGCTCTGCGGTGACGCCCACGCGCCGATCCGCGCACCGAGCGGTCGGGTCTGGTAGTACGCATCCGATTCATCGGCGCCCGCCTTCGCGATGCGGCCCTCGATGCGCACCTGGCGCTCGAGCTCGGCCCAGAAGAACACCAGGCTTGCCCACGGATTCGCAGCCAGATCGCGGCCCTTGCGGCTTTCGTAATTCGTATAGAAGACGAATCCCCGCGCGTCGAATCCCTTCAGCAGCACCATGCGCGCGGATGGTCGAACGATTCCGTCGGCGCCTGGCGCTGCGGTGGCGAGCGCCCCGGCGGTCGGCTCGGCGAGCTCGGACTTCAGCGCCTCGCCGAACCACTTGGAGAATTGCTCGACCGGGTCGCGCGCGACCCCGCTCTCGTCGAGGCTTGCACGCGAGTACTCGTGGCGCAGATCGGAAATGGGTTTGCTCATGGCTGGGTCCGAGTTGAGGGATGCATTCTAGGCAATAGTGCGAATCGGGGGCTGGCGTGCGCGCCCGCATGCTTTCGGTAGCGGCCACGCCCGCACGGCACCAGAAGCCAGCACCAGGTCGGCTCCGGGCGCGTCGGACTCAACTTCAGGTTGCGCCGACTAGAATACGGCCTCTCCCTTGGGCACGACGCATGGCACACACCATCGACTTCGAGCACGGCATCAGCACAGTGGACGGCGAGTACGACCGGCCGCTCCAGACATCGGTGCACCTGATCGTGGAGGACGGCCGGGCCGCGATCATCGATCCGTGCGTCAATCGCTCGGTGCCGCGCATTCTCGAGGCGCTGGCGGAGAAGGGCCTCGGGCCCGCCGATGTGCAATGGGTGATCCTCACCCACATCCATCTCGACCATGCCGGCGGCACGGGGCTGCTCGTCTCGAAGCTGCCGAACGCGCGCGTCACCGTGCATCCGCGGGGCGCGCGGCACATGATCGATCCGGGCCGGCTGATCGAGGGAACGATCACCATCTACGGCGCGGAGGAAACTCGGCGGATCTACGGTGACATTCTTCCCGTCCCCGCCGAGCGGATGGTCGAGACCCCGCATGAATCCACGGTGAAGCTCGCGGGCCGGGAGCTTCTGTTTCTCGATGCGCCGGGGCATGCACGACACCACGTCGTCGTCCGGGACAGCCGGTCCGGACACATTTTCGCGGGCGACACTTTCGGCCTTTCGTATCGCGAGCTCGACAGCGGTGGCCAGCAGTACATCCTGCCGACCACGAGCCCGGTGCAATGGGATCCGGTCGCGCACCATGCATCGGTCGACATGATGCTGGCGTGCAAGCCGGCGGCCATCTACGTCACTCACTACAGCCAGGTGCGCGACGTGCCGCGCCTCGGCGCCGATCTGCACCGGCTGATTGACGCACATCGTGATGTCGCGCTCGCACAAAAGGATGCCGGGACGGATGCCGGGACGGATGCCGGGACGGGCGCCGGGGCCGCACGGCATGAGCGTCTCAAGCAGGGCGTGACCGAGATCGTTCTCGGGGAGGCCGATCGCTACCGCTGGCCGCTTCCGCGCGATCGCGTGCTCGAAGTTCTCGGCCTGGATATCGAGCTGAACGCCCAGGGCCTCGGGTCCTGGCTGGACTCCCTGCAGTAATCAGCCGCCGGTCGCGGCGCGGCGTTTTTCGTACACCTGAAGGTGGGCGTATGCCGCGGCGAGCAGTCGGGCGTCCAGTCCGGCGGAACGCGCGCGACGCAGCATGTCGCCCACGATGTGATCCGCCTCGGTGGGGCCGCCGCGCTCGATGTCGCGCAGCATGGAGGCACTGAATGCCGAACCGCGCGCGAAGAGCAGCGACTCGGTCTGGGAGAGCGATTTCGCGCTCGGAGCATGCCCTGCCGCCTTCGCCGTGCCGATGCACGTGTCGAGCAGCTCGCGCATGATCGCCTCGCCGTCCGAGGTGGCGAGGACGTCGCCGACCGAACCGCGCATGAAGCCGGTGCAGGCGGCCAGCGTGGTGAGCAACACGAACTTCTCCCACATCGCCTGGAGAATGTCCGGCACGGCTGCGGCGTCCACCGGCGTACCCGCGTAGGCTTTCGCGAGCGCGTCGACTTGCGCCCGCGACTTGCCGGCCCGGTCGCCGAACCGGATCCAGTGGAACGGCGACATCTGGATCACCACGCCTTCCGCAGTGAGGGTCGCGGCGATTCCGCATGATCCGCCGATCACCCGCTCCGGGCCGAACCCGGCGTCGAGCCGATCCAGGTGGGCCAGTCCGTTCAACAGCGGCACGATGATCGTTCCGGGTCCGACCGCGGGCCGGATCGTATCGATCGCCGAGCCGAGATCGTAGGCCTTGCACGTGAGGAGAACGAGGTCAAATGGCGCACCGATCTCATTGCGCAGGACGGCCTTGGCCGGAACGCTGAACTCGCCGTCGGGCGTCCGCACGACGAGCCCGTCCGCGCGCAGCTGGGCGGCGCGTCGCTCGCGAACCAGGAATGTCACATCGCTACCGGCCTGCCCCAGCCTGCCACCGAAATAGCCGCCGACGCCGCCTGCGCCGAGCACGAGAATTTTCACGCGAATGTCCTCCAGAGACAAGCATACCGCCAATCAACGATCGGTATACCCTCCGACCGGACGACGTGTCGGTGTCAAGCGGAGCCGGTATCATCGGAGGGAACGCTCCAGGGAGGACGCGCGATGCAAGTGAGCAAGTACATGAGCGCACCGGCGGTCACGGTACGCGCCGACGCGGATTACCGGACGGCGTTCGACGTCATGCGCGAGCGCGATTTCCACCATCTTCCGGTCGTGGATGCGGGCGGGCAGCTGGTGGGCATCGTCGCGCAGCGCGACATGCTGGTCGCGGCGACGCGCCATCACAACGCGCCGGTGGAAATCGCCGAAGTGATGCACCGCCCGGTGGTCTCGACGCAGCCTGAAGTCCAGGTGGTGGAGGCCGCCCGACTCATGATGAGCCAGAATATCGGCTGCCTCCCGGTGGTGGATGCCGAGATGAACGTGCTCGGGGTGATCAGCGAACGGGATCTTCTCGAAGTTTTCGTGCGCATGCTGTCGTCAACGTCGCGCAAGGCTGCGCCGGCAAAGAACAAGGCCTCGCCGACCAGGCGAAAGACGGCAAAGAAAACGCCGGTGCGCAAAGCGCCCAGGCACGCCAAGGCGAAGCGGACCGCGCGCAAGTGCTGAGCGGCGCGGGGTGCGATGGCGTCAGAGCGCGGCGATCGCCTGGACTTCGACGAGAAACGGCTCCTGCACCAGCCGGTCGACCATGAGCAGCGTATTGGGCGGCCAGCGGCGATCCGGAAAGAACCGGGGAAACTCCCGCAGGCGATACGCCATGAATCGCGGAATGTCCTGCGAGTGCACCAGGTACGTCGTGAACTGAACGACGCTGCCCCAGCCGGCACCCTGCGACTTGAGCGCGGTCTCCAGATTCGCGAATACTTGCGCGCATTGCGCGTCAAAATCGCCCGCGCCGACGACTGTGCCGGACGCATCAGCGGACAGCATGCCGGCAATATAGAGGTGCTCGGACGCTTTGACTCGCGCGATATGCGAGTATTGTCCGAGCGGCGTTCCGAGTTCCGGGACGTTCGTGATCCGCACTTCAGCCATGTCGATTCCCCTTGTCGTCCGTGGAGGGATGCATCCCGCGCGCAGGCATAATAGCGTCACCGACAAAAATTTCAGACCCCAGCAACCGGACCCATGACACTCCCCCATCAGCAGAACTGGATCGGCAAACCCGTGCGGCGGCTCGAGGACGCGCGGCTGCTCACCGGACAGGGACGATTCACCGACGATATCGCGGTGACGAATCAGGCGCACGCTGCGTTCCTCCGCTCGCCGCACGCACATGCGCGCATCGTTGCGATGGATACTGCGGCGGCGCGCGCGGCGCCCGGCGTGATCGCCGTGCTCACGGGGGCGGATGCCGTCGCCGACGGGCTGGGTTCACTGCCGTTTTTTCCGCTGCACAAGCGCCCGGATGGGTCACCGATCACTGCTGCGCCGCGGCTTCCGCTGACCGCAGATGTCGCGCGATTCGTCGGCGACGCTGTCGCGCTGGTCGTCGCCGAGACGCTGCACGCAGCGCGCGATGCGGCCGAGCTGATCGAAGTGGAATGGGAACCGCTGCCCGCAGTCGTGGACCTGGAAACGGCGCAAGCGCCCGGCGCACCGCTCGTCTGGCCGCCGGCGGATGGCAACGTGGCGGCGTGGTACGAGTTTGGCAACGATGCGAAAGTCGAGCAGGCGCTTGCCTCCGCGCGCCACCGGGCGCAGGTGCGCGTCGTCAATAACCGGGTGGTCTCGAACCCGATCGAGCCACGTTCGGCGATCGGCGAGTACGAGGCGACGTCCGGAAACTACACGCTCCAGTGCTGCTCGCAGGGCACGCATCTCGTGCAGAAGTGCCTTGCCGAGGACGTCTTCCGGATTCCGCTCGACAAGCTGCGTGTGATCACGCCGGATGTCGGCGGCGGGTTTGGCACGAAGGTGTTTCCGTATCCGGAGTACGCGGCCGTGCTCTGGGCGGCACGCAGGACCGGCCGCCCGGTGAAGTGGCTGTGCGACCGGTCCGAGGCGTTTTTGACGGATGCGCAAGGGCGCGACAATGTGAGCGAGGCGGAGTTGGGGCTGGATGCCGAAGGAAACTTCACCGCGCTGCGGATCCGCTCGAACGCCAACATCGGCGCGTATATCTCGCATTACGGTTCCGCCGTCCCGGCAATGGCCGGCGCGCGCACGCCGACCGGTGCCTATCGCATTCCGCTGCTCCGGCACGAGGTCCGGATGTTTTTCACCAACACGGTTTCCGTGGACGCGTACCGTGGCGCCGGCCGGCCCGAGATGGCGTACCTGATCGAGCGCGTGGTGGAGCGTGCCGCGGCCCAGGGCGGCTTCGATCCGGTCGAGCTGCGGCGGCGGAACCTGATCCGCCGTGCGGAAATGCCGTTCACCAATCCGGTCGGGCTGGTGTTCGAGCCCGCGGATTTCGTCGCGGTGCTCGACGCAGCCGCCGCGGACTGGCAGGGGTATCCGGCACGCAAGCGCGCAGCCGAGGCGCGGGGATTGCTCGCCGGGCGCGGGATCGCGTTCTACATCGAGCCGACCGGCAGCGGCAATCTCACCGAGACGGTGAGGGTCTCGGTCGGCGGCGACGGTGTCGTTCGGGTGCTCTCCGGCACGCAGGCGATGGGTCAGGGCCTGTGGACGTCTTATGCGCAAATCATCGCCGATCGCCTCGGCGTCCCACCCGAGTCGGTCGCGCTGGTGCAGGGTGACACCGCGTCGATCGCGTCGGGCGGGGGCAGCGGCGGTTCGCGCTCGCTGCAAGTCGGCGGGGGCGCCGTGCGCGCAGGCGCAGATGCCTGGATTGCCGCCGCCCAGCCGCTCGCCGCCGAGGTGCTCGAAGCGGCGGCGCCCGACATCGAATTCAGTGCCGGGCAGTTCCGCATCGCCGGCACCGACCGATCGATCGGCGCGTTCGAGCTGGCCGCGCGCCAGGCGGACCGCCAGATTCGCGCCGACGGCGCCTACACGGCAGACGCCCAGACGTTTCCGAGCGGCTGCCAGGTGTGCGAAGTCGAGATCGATCCGGAAACCGGGGTGGTTCGGTTGGTGCGTCTGGTCGCGGTTGACGACATCGGCACCGTCATCAATCCGCTCATCGTTGAAGGGCAGCTCCACGGGGGCATCGCGCAGGGCATCGGCCAGGCGCTGGTCGAGGACTGCGTGTACGACCGCGAGTCGGGTCAGCTCGTGACCGGGTCGTTCCAGGACTACGCCATGCCGCGCGCGGACGATCTGCCCCCCTTCATCAGCGAGTTCGATCAGCATTCGCCCTCGCGATCCAATACGCTCGGCGCCAAAGGTGTCGGGGAAGCGGGGTCGTGCGGGGCCTCGCCGGCGGTCGTGCACGCCGTGATCGACGCCTTGCGGCCGTTCGGCGTCGAACACGTCGACATGCCGATGACGCGCGAGAAGATCTGGCGCCTGGTGCACCGCACATCGGCCCAGGATTAATGCCACGCGGTACGCGCGCGGCACTAATCACGCGTCCGATCACGCGTCCGCACCCGCTCGCGCGCGGATTGGCAGACTCTGCACGAGAGTGCCAAACGGGTGAGACTTCGGTCACGTTGCCCGGAAAGCATCGCTACAACGTGCGTGCCGGCGCACATTTCACGGTTTATCGCGCGAGCGGAAGGCGTTACAGTGCGCGGTAGTCGCATCCGCATGGTCATACGTTAATAGTCAATACGCAGAGTTCGCGCGGCATCGGGGGAGGGTACTGGAACGCGAAATGCTTGTGTCAAAGCGGAACCTGTGTGCAACAGGCCGGGTCTATAGTGAGTTTCGGCGGGCTCATCTGACCCGCAAGCGATTGGAGGTCTGCCATGGTTGACATCGTCCAAAGCTTCCGCTCGTACTACTCGAGCACGAACCACGAGGAGATGTCGCTCCAGGAGTATCTCGACCTCGGGCGATTCGACCCGATGACGTACTCGACGCCTGCGGAGCGCATGCTCAAGGCGATCGGCGAGCCCGAGCTGGTCGACACCCGCAACGATCCCCGTCTTTCCCGGATTTTCGGCAACCGGCTCATCCGTCGGTATCCCGCCTTCGACGAGTTCTACGGCATGGAGGAGGTGATCGACCAGATCGTCTCCTTCTGCAAGCACGCGGCCCAGGGGCTGGAGGAGAGAAAGCAGGTGCTCTACCTGCTCGGTCCGGTCGGCGGCGGCAAATCCTCGATCGCCGAGCGCCTCAAGCAGCTGATGGAGTCCTTCCCGATCTACACCCTCAAGGGCTCGCCGGTCAACGAATCGCCCCTCGGGCTTTTCAATCCGCAGCAGTTCGGCGATACGCTCGAGAAAGACTTCGGCATCCCGCGACGCTACCTGTCGGGACTCATGTCGCCTTGGGCAGTCAAGCGGCTGAAGGAGCACGACGGCGATGTCTCCAAGTTCCGCGTCGTGCGAATCAAGCCGTCCATCCTCAGGCAGATCGCCATCACGAAGACCGAGCCCGGGGACGAGAACAACCAGGACATCTCGTCCCTGGTCGGCAAGGTCGACATCCGCAAGCTCGACCGCTTCGCGCAGGACGATCCGGACGCCTACAGCTACTCCGGCGGTCTGTGTCATGCCAACCAGGGGCTGCTCGAGTTCGTCGAGATGTTCAAGGCGCCCATCAAGATGCTCCATCCGCTGCTTACCGCCACGCAGGAGGGCAACTACAAGGGCACCGAGGGTTTCGGGGCGATCCCATTCGTCGGCATCATTCTCGCGCACTCGAACGAGACCGAGTGGCAGACCTTCCGCAACAACAAGCACAACGAGGCGTTCCTCGACCGGATCTATATCGTCAAGGTGCCCTACTGCCTGCGCGTTTCCGAGGAAGTCAAGATCTACCAGAAGCTGCTCAACAACTCGAGCCTGTCGACTGCGCCCTGCGCGCCGGGCACGCTCGACATGATGGCGCAGTTCGCGGCGCTCACCCGGCTGAAGGAGCCGGAGAACTCGAGCATCTTTTCGAAGATGCGCGTCTACGACGGCGAGAGCCTGAAGGACGTCGATCCGAAAGCGAAGTCCTATCAGGAGTACCGCGATTACGCAGGGCACGACGAGGGGATGACCGGCACCTCGACGCGCTTCTCCTACAAGGTGCTCTCCGCGGTATTCAACTACGACCAGGTCGAGGTCGCCGCCAACCCGGTTCACCTGATGTACGTGCTCGAGCAGCGCCTCCAGAAGGAAGACCTGCCCGACGAGGTCAAACGCCGCTACCTGGAGTTCATCAAGGGCTACCTCGCGCCGCGCTACGCCGAGTTCATCGGCAAGGAGATCCAGACCGCCTATCTCGAGTCCTACACCGAGTATGGACAGAACATTTTCGACCGCTACGTGACCTACTCGGACTGCTGGTTGCAGGACGAGGAGTATCGCGATCCGGAGACCGGGGAAATCTTCGATCGCCAGCACCTCAACGGAGAGCTCGAGAAGATCGAAAAGCCGGCCGGAATCGCCAATCCGAAGGACTTCCGCAACGAGATCGTGAATTTCGTGCTGCGCGCGCGCGCTTCCTACGGGGGCAAGAATCCCGACTGGCGCAGCTACGAAAAGCTGCGCGAAGTGATCGAGAAGAAGATGTTCGCGACCACCGAGGACCTCCTGCCGGTGATCTCCTTCACCGCCAAGGCGTCTACGGACGACG
>JAABRB010000265.1 GCA_011391185.1 Betaproteobacteria bacterium | reverse complement strand
GCTGCCGAGCGGCCTGGGACAGGAAGGGGCCGGCGTCGTCGAAGCGGTGGGGTCCGGTGTGTCGAATGTCAAGGCGGGCGATCGCGTCGCGTATGCGACGCCGCCGGTGGGTGCCTACTCCGAGGTGCGGCTGATGCCGGCGGAGCGACTGGTCAAGCTGCCCGATGCGATCACCTTCGACCAGGGCGCGGCGATGATGCTCAAGGGGATGACTGCCGAGTACCTGCTGCGCCGGGTCTACAAGGTGAAGTCGGGCGACACCATCGTTTTCCATGCCGCGGCGGGTGGCGTCGGGCTGATCGCGTGCCAGTGGGCCAAGGCCCTCGGCGCGACGGTGATCGGCACGGTCGGCTCGGACGAGAAGGCCGCGCTTGCGAAGGCGCACGGCTGCGATCATCCGATCGTGTATACGAGCGAGAACTTCACCGCGCGCGTCAAGGAGATCACCGGCGGCAAGGGCGTTCCGGTCGTCTACGACTCGGTCGCCAAGGACACCTACTTGGGCTCGCTCGACTGCCTGCAGCCGTTCGGTCTGCTGGCGGTGTTCGGTGCCTCGTCCGGTCCGGTCCCGCCGTTCGACATCAACCTGCTGCAGCAGAAGGGATCGCTCTTCCTCACGCGACCGACGCTGGTGACCTATAACGCCAAGGCCGAGGCCCTCGCAGAAAGCGCCAAGGCACTGTTCGACGTCGTCACGTCGGGCAAGGTCAAGATCGAGGTCAACCAGCGCTATCCGCTGAAAGACGCCGCGCAGGCGCATCGTGATCTCGAAGCGCGGAAGACCACGGGATCGACCATCCTCGTTCCGTAGCCATCGACGCGGAAAGAAAAACGCCGCGGATCCCGGGGCGTTTTTCATCTGGAACGTGGCGTTTCAGATCTTCAGGATCTTCATCGCCTTCGCGAGCGTGTCGACCGACTCCTGATGCTTGCCGGCCTTGTGCAGTGTTTCGCCGGTCGCGCGCAGCTTCTTGACCTCGTCCATCTGGGCCTGGCTGAGCTGGGGTTTCGTGGCCAGTGCCGCGTCGATCTTCTTCATGTCCGCGGGGCAGTGGAAGGCTAACGCGCCGGCCGAGAACGCCAGCAGGGCAACGCCCAGTACGATTCGAAGCTTCATATTTCCTCCTTGACTTCGACGCGCGCCGGATCCCGGGGTGGGCCGGCGCCTGCTGCGTCAACAGACGCAGGGTCTAGATTATTCCACGTGGGGGTGCCGCATGGTGCGGCGCGCATTCCCGCACGGTCATCCCGGGTGCCCGGCGGGAACGAGCGCCGCACGGTGACCCGCGGGGTAGAATCCCCAAAGTGTTTGATTTCGACCCGATTTCGTCTTCATGAGTGTGCGCGGGCACCCGGCCAAACTCGACTCGGACTGGTTGCGCGAACGCTTTTCAGCGCAGCGGCCGCACGAACCCGTCACGACCGGCGATGGCCATCTGTTCCGCAAGGATGGCGTGATTCGCCCCGCATCGGTGCTCGTGCCGCTGGTCGTGCGCGAACCCGGGCTGACCGTGCTGCTCACGCGCCGCACGGCACACTTATACGATCATGCGGGGCAGATCAGTCTCCCGGGCGGGCGCGCGGAAGGCAATGAATCGCCGCCGGAGACCGCGCTGCGCGAGACCGCGGAAGAAATCGGGCTTCATCCGCGACATGTCGAGATTCTCGGATCGCTGACCGACTACGTGACTGTCACCGGGTATCGTGTCACGCCCGTAGTCGGACTCGTCTCGCCGCCCTTCGAGCTCCAGCCGGATACGTTCGAGGTTGCGGAAATCTTCGAAGTGCCGCTGACGGTCTTCATCGACCCGGTGAATCATCAACGCAATCGGGTCGTCGTCCAGGGCATTGAGCGCCAGTATTACGCCATGCCCTACGGTCCGTATTACATCTGGGGGGCGACGGCGGGCATGCTGATGAACCTTTATCGTTTCCTGACTCGATAGCCCGCGCCGGACGATGATCACCACGACTTACCGCTGGATCGACCGCAACATCCTCGAGCTCGGGCGCGAGATGCGCCTCTCGTACCTGCCGCCGCTGATGGTCTACGTGGCCGCGGGCATCTCCGGTCTGACGGGAATTGTCGGGACCTTTTTCGTCAAGGACTACCTCGGCCTTTCGGCAGCCTTCCTCGCTGCGCTCGGATTCTGGGCCGGAATTCCCTGGGCGCTCAAGATGCCGCTCGGGCATCTCGTGGATCTCATCTGGCGGTGGAAATCCGGCCTGGTGTTCCTGGGCGCAGGTCTGATTGCCGCGAGCCTCGCAATCATGATCGGGTTGCTCGGGTCCCCGGACGCGATGCGCGAACTCATGTCCGCCGAGGCCTGGTTCGTGTTGAGCGCGCTCCTCGCACCCGTGGGCTACGTCGTCCAGGACGTGGTCGCGGACGCAATGACCGTCGAGGCCGTTCCGCGCGTCGACGCGGAGGGGCGGCCCGTCGACGCCGCCTCGCTCAAGCTCATGCATACCACGATGCAGACGCTCGGGCGGGTCGCGATTATCGGCGGCTCGGTCGCCGTCGCCCTGGCCAACGTCACGATGTTCAGCGGGGTAGAGCAGATGTCGGAAGCCGACAAGGTCGCCATCTACGTCCGGATCTACCAGTACGCGCTCGCGATTCCCGTCATCTCGGTGCTGGGCGTAGCGCTCGGCGGCTGGCTGAAGATGCGTCACATGCGGTCGCTGCGCGCGCAGGGGATCGGATGGCGGCAGGCGCTCGAACTGGTGAGCGGCCGGACCGAGCGGCCCCACCCGAACTGGTGGATCCTTGGCGGCAGCCTGGTATTCGTCGTCTTCACGCTGACGATGGGGCTCTCGGACGTGCCCTACAACCAGGAGATCATCTTCGCCGGCTCGTTCGGAATCATCGCCTTCCTCATGGTGAAGCTCATGCGCGAGCTGGAGGCGGACGCGCGCCAGCTGCTGCTCGGCACCGCCATCATCATCTTCGTCTATCGGGCAATGCCGGGACCGGGACCTGGCGCCACCTGGTGGATGATCGACGTGCTCGGTTTCGACCAGCAATTTCTCGCCAAGCTTTCCCTGATCGCCAGCACCCTCACGCTCTTCGGCATGTTCATCTTCCGGCGCTTCATGGCCGATCACTCGATCGCCTATATCGTGGTCTTCCTGACCGTGGTGAGCACCGCGCTCGGCCTGCCGATCCTCGGCATGTTCTACGGTCTGCACGAGTGGACGGCGGCGCTTACGGGAGGCATGGTGGACGCCCGATTCATTGCGGTGATCGACACGGCGCTCGAGTCCCCGCTCGGCCAGATTGCAATGATTCCGATGCTGGCCTGGATCGCGAACTCTGCCCCTGCCAATCTCAAGGCGACGTTCTTCGCCGTCATGGCATCGTTCACGAACCTCGCGCTCTCGCTGTCGCAGCTCGGGACCAAGTATCTGAACCAGGTCTTTTCGGTGACGCGGGAGGTGAAGGACCGCGCGAGCGGCGTCGTGAAGATGCCGCAGGACTACGGCGATCTCGGCTGGCTGTTCATCGCGGCGACTGTCATCGGACTCTGCGTGCCCATCGCCGCGATTCTCATTGTCAGGCGCGCGCGCCTCGGCAGCGCGTGACCTGATGCGCAGGACCGGCCCGGACGAGCGTTCGGCGGGCGTTGTCGTGGTGCGCCGCGCGGCGCCGGGCTGGCGGTTTCTCATCCTGCGCGCCTATCGCAACTGGGATTTCCCGAAAGGACTGATCGAGCCCGGCGAAGCGCCGTTCGCGGCCGCGGTGCGGGAGACGCGCGAAGAAACCGGAATCGAGGATCTCGTGTTCCGCTGGGGCGAGGACTTCCGCGAGACCGAGCCTTATGCGCGCAACAAGATCGCGCGTTACTACCTTGCCGAGACCGATGCCAATGAGCTGACGCTCCCGGTCAACCTCGAACTCGGCAGGGCCGAGCATCATGAATATCGCTGGGTCGATATCGGCGAGGCGCAACGGCTATTGCCGCCGCGGCTGCTCCCCATTTTCCGGTGGGTGTGCTCGCATATCACGAACGATGCGTCGAGATAATCGAGCCCCCTGATCGCAGGGTGAGTCAATCCGGCGCGACCTCGGGCGCCGGACGGGCATGGCCGCTGCCCTGCAATCAGAGGTGCTGCAGGCGACGTTTGCAGCGCGTCTGGTGCGCCTGCTGCGCACGCCGATCAGCCGCCACGTCCGGCACGCACCTCGAATCGCACGACATCCATCTCACGGCCGCCTGAGTCCGTCAGGCTGAGGCGGTGCCGGCCGGGGTAGGGCGCCCAGAGGAGCGGAATATCCGCGGGTCCAAGCCGCTTCCCATCGAGTGACCACGTGAGGCCCACACGTTCCGCCGTTGCGTCGAATGCGATGCGCTGGTTCGCAGCGGGAATGTCCGGGTCCAGCGCGAGGATCGAGCCGTCGCCGGGATACGCGATGCGCGGGCGGGCGACCGTGACCCGCCGAACCGTGTCCACTTCCGTTCCCGCAAGAAAGAGCTCGGAGCGTGTCGGCTCGATCTCCGGCGCGAAGCGCACGAATTCGCGACGAACGCTGTCGGGCGGTGGGGAAGGCCGGCTCGGGACCTCGCGGTGGAGGAAGGCCATGACGTCGTGCCAGACGGGCGCGGCCCCGGAGATTCCCGAGACGTCCCACATCGGGCCGCCCGAGAAGTTTCCGATCCAGACTCCGACCGTATAGCGCCCGGAATAGCCGACCGCCCAGTTGTCGCGCATGTCCTTGCTCGTTCCGGTCTTCACTGCCGTCCAGTAGCGCGTCTCGAGCGGACTGGCGAATCCGAAGGTCAGCGCGCGCGCCGCGGGATCGGCGAGGATGTCGCTCACGATATGGACCGCGCCGGGGTCCATGACACGCCGGGCTACTTCCGCTGCGGCCTTTCCGGGAACGACGCGGACCGCGGACCATGTGCCGCCGTTCGCGAGCGTCCGATAGGCGTTGGTCAGTTCGAGGAGGCTCACATCCGCGCCGCCGAGCGCGAGCGAGTAGCCGTAGTAGTCGGCGGGTTCTGTAAGGCTTGCGAAGCCGAGCGCCCGCAAGCGCTCGTGAAAGGTCTCGAAGCCCGCGAGCAGCAGCGTGCGCACTGCCGGCACGTTCAGCGAGGACCCGAGTGCCGTGCGCAGGCTCACCGCGCCCTTGAAGTCCCGGTCGTAGTTCTGGGGCACGTAGAGCCCTACCGGCGTCGTCACGTGCAGCGGGGAATCGTCGAGGATGGAGGCGGCGGTGAGCCAGCGGCGCTCGATGGCGAGCTC
>JAABRB010000264.1 GCA_011391185.1 Betaproteobacteria bacterium | reverse complement strand
TTCCCCCTCCTTTTCAAGGAGGGGATGCTTACTGCTTATTTCCCCCTCCTTTTCAAGGAGGGGATGCTTACTGCTTATTTCCCCTCCTTTTCAAGGAGGGGTGGCTGCGCAGCAGCCGGGGTGGTTCGGGTTTCCTCCTCACGCCCTACTCCTTACTTGTTGACGAGGTAAGTCATGAGAGCCGAGCAGAACCAGTTGATCACGCACATCGGACCGGGCGCGCCCGCGGGCGGCGTGCTCCGCAGCTTCTGGCAGCCCGTGGCGCTCACCGAAGAGCTCGCGGGACCGCGGGCGTGCAAAGCGGTGCGCCTGCTTGGGCAGGACCTGGTGCTCTTCCGCGACGAAGCCGGCCACCTTGGACTGCTCGACCGCGATTGCCCGCACCGGGGTGCCGATCTCTCCTTCGGGCGGCTGGAGGGCGGTGGCCTGCGCTGCGCTTTCCACGGTTGGCTGTTCGACGTCGCCGGTCAGTGTCTCGAGACGCCTGCCGAGCCGGACGGCAGCACGCTGTGCCAGCGGATCCGGCAGCGCGCGTACCCCGTCGTCGAGAAGAACGGCATTCTTTTTGCGTATCTGGGCGAGGGTGCGCCGCCGGCGTTTCCGCGGTTCGACTGCTTCGTCGCGCCCGATGAGTACACGTTCGCGTTCAAGGGGCTGTTCGACTGCAACTGGCTGCAGGCGCTGGAGGTGGGGATCGATCCGGCGCACACGTCGTTCCTGCATCGCTTCTTCGACGACGAGGACCCGGCCGCGGGGTACGGCAAGCCGTTCCGCGATCGTTCGGCCGATACCGACATGACGATCACGCAGGTCATGCGGGAATACTCGCGGCCTGACATCAAGGTCACGCGCACGGACTACGGCATGCGACTCGTCACGCTGCGGCGTGTGAGCGACGCGCAGACGCACGTGCGCGTGACCAATCTGATGTTCCCGAACGCGTTCGTCATTCCGATGAGTCTCGAAATGACGATATCGCAGTGGCACGTCCCGATCGACGACACCAGCTGCTACTGGTACGCGATCTTCACGAGCTTTGGTGCGCCCGTGGACAAGGCGAAGATGCGCCGCCAGCGGCTTGAGCTCTACGAGCTGCCCGATTACCGGCCACAGCGCAATCGGGCAAACAACTGGGGCTTCGACGCCGAGGAGCAGCAGCGCGAGACCTTCACCGGCATGGGTCACGACATCAACGTCCACGACCAGTGGGCCATCGAATCGCAGGGCCACATCCAGGACCGCACTCGCGAGCATCTCGGCACATCCGACCGCGCGATCATCGAATACCGACGCCTGCTCACCGAGGCCATCGGCCGGCACCAGGAGGGCGCCGCGCTCCCCATGCGCCTCGACGATCAGGCTGCGCAGGCGCTCACCGGCCCGGGCGTCGCGGACGGCGTTGGCCCGAGCGACGCGTGGGAACAGTACTGGACGCAGACGGACGCGAAGCGGCGCACGCGCGCGCCGTGGGCAACCGGACCTACCCCTCCTCTCTGAGGAGGGGTGGTTGCGAAGCAACCGGGGTGGTGTTCCAGAGCCTGCGCAGAACTAATGCCAGTCTCTCCGCGGCCCGTGCCGCCAGTCCCAGGCGCGGTGGTGCCGCGAATGATGGACGTGTCGCGGCGGACCGCGTTCGATGAAGATGGGGCGTTCCACGTAGACGACGCGCGGAGCCGGCTCCTCGGCCACCGGCGCATCGAACACGTCGGGATAGCGCTTCGCGATCACGACACCGAGCACCGACCCGATCACCGCGCCCGCAATGAACGGTCCCGCCGGCTCCTGCGCCTGGGCACTCGAAATGCTTCCCGCGCCCAGTGCGGCCACGGTCGCCACTGCAACAAGCGTCTTTCTCATGATGTTCTCCAATGCTGCGTGCAGGCCGCACTGCGCGGTCTGCTGAGGACAGCATCGGGCAGGATCACGTTAACAGAGGTGAGGCTTTGTAAGCCGGCGTAACAGAGTGCAACCGCGCCGGGGCGGGAAAAGAAAAAACCCGGCCGAAGCCGGGTTTTTCGGGACGAAATTGCCGGATCCGCCTTGATCAGGCTTGGAAATCTTTTTCCTCTTCCGGCTTCTTCTCGTCGTCGGGTTTCCTCTCGTCCTGCGACTTTTCGGCAGCGGGCGCTGCGGTTGCGGTTTGCGCGTCGGAGGTCGGTGCGGCTTGCGTCGACTCGGCACGCACTTGCTGCGTGGGCTCCTGGGCGGCGGGTTGCTGCTGGGCCTGCGGCGGCGTGGCGGCCGGTTTTCCGGAATCCGAGCACGCCGGGATCACCAGCATCGCGGGCACGGCGAGCAGGGCGGCAATGACGGTTTTCTTGAACATCGCGACTTCTCCAATGGGATTCGGACCGTCCGGGTTCCGCGCGGCATCCACGACCGTCCGGCCGTGGAAATCAAAACAGGCACTTTAAGGGCGGTTCCTTGCGCGATCCTTGCCCGAACCTGACGAATTCCTGAACCGGCACCGCGTTGCCGACGCATGGAAAAATCGCAGCGATGCGGGCGCCAATCTGTGCGCGGTCTGCCTTATGATTGCTCGCGCATTCAGGACGCAGGACACAACCGAGTTCGGGCCCGACCGGGATCTTTCATCGACCCACCGCCATGCGAATTCTTGTCGCAGAAGACGATCCCTCCCTCGCCGATGGCATTGCCGCGTACCTGCGGCCGCTCGGGCATGCAGTCGAGGTGGCGCGCAACGGTGCTGACGCCGACACCATGCTGATCCAGGAGCGCTTCGACCTGTTGCTGGTCGACGTCGGTCTGCCGCGCATGGACGGATTCGAGGTCGTGCGCCGCCTGCGGGCGCGGAGTGAGGCGACGCCGACGATCATGGTCACGGCGCGCGACACGCTCGATGATCGGATACACGGGCTCGACACGGGCGCGGACGACTACCTCGTGAAGCCCTTCGAGCTGGCGGAGCTTGCCGCGCGCATCCGCGCCGTGGTACGGCGCGGTCAGTCGGCCGACGCGCTCCGGCTCGTGCTGGGGCCGCTCGTGCTGGACATCGAGTCGCGTCGCGCGACGCTCGACGACGCTCCGCTCGAGCTTACCGCCCGCGAGTGGGCGGTCCTCGAAGTGCTGATGAAGCGCCTCGACAAGGTCGTGCCGAAGGAGCACATCCTGCAGGCCATCTCGACCTGGGATGACGACCTCACGCTGAACGCGATCGAAGTCTACGTCTCGCGGCTCCGCATGAAGCTCGAGCCCGCGAACATCCACATTCGCACCATCCGCGGATTCGGCTACCATCTCGAGGACTTCGCGTCCAGAAACGATGAAAGCTAGCGTCCGGCTGGCGCTGATCAAGGCGCTTGCCCTGCCGATCATCGCGCTGCTTGCCTGGGGGGCGTGGTTCTCGTACCGGGTGGCCGCGGAAGTCGCGAACGACGCCTACGATCAGAGCCTGCAGAACTCCGCGCTGGCGATCGCCAACCGCGTGCGCTTCATCCGGGGGCAGATCAGGGTGCTGCTGCCGGTCGAGGCCGAGCAGGTGCTGCGCACCGACGAGTTCGACCGGGTGTACTTCCGCGTGCGCGACACCCAGGGCCGCCTGATCACCGGCGACGGCGGTCTGCCGGCCCCTGCGGAGGGCGATCAGGGCGGCACCACGACGTTTTTCGACGCGACCTACGAGGGTCGCCGCATACGGGCGGTGCGCCTCTACGCCGGGACGCTCGACAATCGCTTCTACGTCACCGTGGCGGAGACCATGAGCAAGCGCGACCGCGCGGTCAGGCGGCTGCTGCTGGCCATGGTTCTGCCTGCCGCGCTCGTTGTGGTCGCCACCGGGGCGGTGATCTGGTTCGGAATTGCGCGCGGCCTGACGCCCTTGCGACAGATCGAACGCGAGCTCGAGCGGCGCGGCGGCGACGATCTTTCACCGGTCGACGAGGCCAGTGCCCCGCAAGAGGTACAGCTGCTCGTGCAGGCCTTGAACCGCCTGCTCGGCAGACTGCGCGAGGCGGCGGCCACCCAGCGAACCTTTCTCGAGAATGCTGCGCACCAGTTGCGCACGCCGCTCGCCAACCTCCGCATCCAGCTCGAGCTGCTCGCGCGCGAGCCGCATACCGAGAGCATGATCCAGCGCCTCGACGAGTCGGTCTCGCGCACGATCCGACTGGCCAATCAGCTGCTCGCACTCGCGCGCGCCGAGGGCGGCCGGCCGCTTGCACCGCGCTTCCGCCCGGTGAGCCTCGGCGCGGTGCTGGACGAGCTCGTGGACGAATGGGTGCGTGTGGCCGACCGGAAGGAAATCGATCTCGGATTCGAGCGCAGCGACGCGTGGCTGCTCGGCGATCCTTTCATGCTTCGTGAGCTCGCGGCGAACCTGATCGACAATGCAGTCCGCTACACGCAGGCCGGCGGGCACGTCACCGTGCGATGCGGTGCCGCGGACGGCAACGCGTTCCTCGAGGTCGAGGACAATGGCGTCGGCATCCCTCCCGAGGAACGCGAGAAGGTGATCGAGCGCTTCTATCGCATTGCCGACAGCCCGGGTTCGGGCAGCGGGCTCGGCCTTGCGATCGCACACGACATCGTCGTGGCGCACGCGGGCTCGTTCCGTCTCGCCGAGCCCGAGGGACATGCCGGCACGATCGTCCGGGTGGCGTTTCACGAGACGGCCCAGCGTCCCGCCCCGGCTCCATCCCCCGGCGAGCCGACCGCGCCGCTCCCCGCATAGCTTCCGGCTCCCACCGGTCTTTCTGCGGTGGCGACGCCGGTTCCCGGTCGGTTACGATACGCAAAAGGGGGCTCGACGATGTTCGATCTGAACGGCAAGGTGGCGATCGTCACCGGCGGAAACGGTGGCATCGGGCTTGGCATGGCGCGTGGCCTGGCCGCGGCGGGCGCACGCATCGTCGTGGCGGCGCGCAACCAGGACAAGTCGCGTGCCGCGGCGGCCGAGCTCGACAAGCTGGGGCCGGGCGGAAGCCTGGCCATCGCGGTGGACGTCGCGAACCAGGAGTCGGTGAACGCGCTCTTTGCCCGTACGCGGGAAGCGTGCGGGCGCATCGACATCCTGGTGAACAACGCCGGAATGAACATACGCAAACCGCCGGACGTGGTGAGCCTGGCCGAATGGCGTCAGGTGCTCGATGTGAATCTCACCAGCGCGTATCTCTGCTCGCACGCGGCGTATCCGGCGATGAAGGCGTCCGGCGGCGGAAAGATCATCAACATCGGGTCGATGCTTTCCATCTTCGGCACCGGCTTTGCGCCGGCCTATGCCGCGAGCAAGGGCGGCATCGTCC
>JAABRB010000263.1 GCA_011391185.1 Betaproteobacteria bacterium | reverse complement strand
CATCGTCGACCACGATGCCGATCGCGAGAATGAATCCGAACAGCGAGAGCATGTTGATCGAAAGGCCCAGCGCCGCCATCACGCCGAATGCGCCGATGAATGCGACGAAGATTCCCGCCGAAACCCAGAATGCCAGCCGCAAATCGAGAAACAGCGCAAGCGCCAGCATCACCAGCGTGAGGCCCATCAGTCCGTTCTTGATGAGCAGCTGCATTCGATTCTTGAACTCGATGGCGTCATTGCGCCAGATCGTCGCGGAGATGCCGGGCGGCAAGCTCGGGGTCAGGGTCGCGTCGACGTAAGACTCCACGAGCTTCACGATGTCCAGAACTTTCTCGTCGCCGACGCGGAATACCTGCACGAACGCGGCCGGCTTGCCCTGGAAACGCATGATGAGGTCATCGTCGCGGAAACCATCCTCGATCCGCGCGATGTCTGCGAGTCGCACGTGCGCTCCGGTGCGCGCGGACACCACCACGACTTCCTCGAAGTCCTTCCGGTCGTAGTTGCGGCCCTTGGTGCGCAGCAGGATCGATTCGCCGGCAGCCTTGATATCACCGCTGGGTAGATCGAGACTGCTGCGCCGCACCGTCGTGGCGATGTCCTGCAGCGTGAGGCCATACGCGCGCAGCGCGTCGTTAGGCACTTCGATCGAGATTTCGTAGTCGCGCACGCGCGCCACCTGCACGAGGGAGATTCCCGGCGTCGCGGAAAGTTCGTCCTTGATACGGAAAGCGAATTCGCGCAATGTCGTTTCGCCCACGTCGCCGTACACGACCAGCTCGATGACCCGCTGCCGGTTGACGAGTTCGCGCACTTCGGGGCGCTCGGCCTGGTCGGGAAAGGTCGTGATCCGGTCCACGGCAGACCTGATTTCATCAAGCTTGCGTGGCGGCGATGTCCCCCGCGACAGCTCCGCGCGGACCACCCCGACGCCCTCTGCCACATAGGAGGAGACGCGCTGAATGCCTTCGATGCCCTGGATCTGCTCTTCGACACGCTGGACGATCGACTCCTCGATCTCGTCCGGGGCAGCCCCCTGGTAGACGACGCGCACCTCGATGACGTCGAGGTCGATCAGCGGGAACACCTCCTGCTTGAGTGTGAGCGCGCTGGTGATGCCGGCGATCACGAAAAAAACCATCAGGAGATTCGCCGCCACGGGGTGGCGGGCCATCCAGGCGATGAGGCCGTTCACGGCGTGGCGCGTCCCGCCGACGACTGGCGGCCCGCCTCGTCGAGAACCCGCACGGGCATCCCTTCGGTGACGACCTTGAGCTCGCTCGTGATGACGCGCGCGCCGCCCGGCAGCCCCTCAGCGGAGATCACGACGTTGTCCTTGGACTCGTACAGCACACGAACCGCCGTGATCGCCACGGCATCGGTGCCGCGGAGCAGCCAGACCACTCCGCCGTCGCGCAGTGCGCGGCGTGGAATGACCGCGTAACGCCCCTGGTCCCGGCCGGCGATTTCCACGGTTGCGTACATGCCCACGAGCAGCGGAGGCCCATTGCCCCCGGCGCCGGACACGGGCGTGCCGCGTTCGTTCGGATTGCCCACGCGGACGACGACATTGAACGTGCGGGTTGTGCTGTCGACAGAGGCCTCCACCCGGTCCACCCGCGCCGGCCAGCGATATCGCAACCCGCCGTGCTCGACGATCACCGTCGCGGCAGCGCCATCGCCCTTCCTCCCGCCGCCGTTCGTCGTCCGCCACGGATCGGCGATGAGTGCGACGTCGCGATCGGTGAGCGACACGGCGATGTCCAAGGCGTCATCGGAAAAGATTCGGGCGAGCTCCTTGCCGGGCTGCACGGTCTCACCGAGGTCCACTTTCTCAGAAAGCACCCGGCCCCTGAATGGTGCGGTGACAGTCGCGCGCTCGAGATCGTTGCGGCGCTGCCGCTCGACGGCGTCGCTGCGGGCGACCGCGGCACGCGCCTGGTCGCGATTCGCGACGCGCTCGTCGAGGGTCTGACGGGACAGAAAACCCTTCGCGATGAGCTCCTCGGTGCGCTTGAGTAGCTGCTCCGCCAGGCCGAGACTTGCCTGCGCCGATTGCCGGTCGGCAGCCGCCTGCGCGAGTGCCGCCTGGAAGGGCTCCGGGTCGAGCCGCACCAGGACGTTGCCCTTCGCGAACGCGCCGCCGGTGACCAGCGTTGGACTTACGAATGAAACCCGACCCGACATCTCCGCCGCCAGCACAACCTCGGCACGCGGCTTGACCAGCCCGTTGCCCGTCACCGTGAGCGCACTTTCGCGAAATTCGACCGGTGCGGTACGCACAAGCGGCAACTGCTTCACCGGCGCACGCACCGCTGGGCGGGGTTTGAGCACCTGCAGGGCGACATACCCGCCGATGCCGGCGAGCAGAATTGCCACGGTCACAACACGCCAGAACCCGCGCGAGCGCGGCGCACGTGATCCGGTTTCAGTGGGAAGAGCGTCTGTCAATGGGACTGGGCGGCGCGGGGGGACCGGCGTGAATTCGACTTTGCGGGAGCAAGAATTGTAACGGTTCGTTCCTGCCGGAAGTGTGAAGAAACGTTTCTCCCGTGAAAAGCGAGGATGCGGTCCCAGTTTCCGACATCAGCAGACCGGCGAAGAACTCCGCATTCGCCTAAGAGGGGATATACAAGGGGCTCCCCCTTGGTTCGTAAAAAGTGGGTTGGCAGGCACACGCATTGGCTTGTTCGAAGCTGCCATGGCAGGCAAGTCTCGACGGCATGCTATGCGTCAGTGTCCATGGATTCATGGGTTGCCGGCCGCCGCACCAGCGCCTCCCTGCGTTGCGCCTCCGCCCGCGCGCGATCCACGAGCAGGTACAGCTGCTGTTTGCCGGAAAGATACTGCTTGGGCCAGGTCGTGCCGTGATACCCGTATTCTGCTGCGGCATGCAGGGTGAAATACGGGTCCGCAAGATGCGGCCGGGCGAGCGCTGCAATATCGGCCCGCCCGGAAGCGACGATCGTGTTCACCTGATCGGCGCTGGTGATCGCGCCCACCGCCATGGTGGCGATGCCGGCCTCGTTGCGAATCTGCTCGGCATAAACCAGCTGGTACATCCGCCCGTACACCGGTTTCGACGCCGGGTCGGTCTGGCCGGTGGAGACGTCGATCAGGTCGCAGCCGTGTGCCTTGAAGGCCTGCGCGATCCCGACCGCATCGTCGCCCGTGATGCCCCCCGGGACCCAGTCGGTCGCCGAAATCCGCACCGACATCGGCTTCCCTTCGGGCCACACTGCCCGGCACGCGTCGAATACCTCGAGCGGAAACCGCAACCGGTTCTCGAGCGATCCCCCGTACTCGTCGGTGCGCCGGTTCGTGACCGGCGAGATGAACGACGCGTGGAGATAGCCATGCGCCATGTGCAATTCGAGCATGTCGAACCCGCACTCGATACCCATCCGTGCCGCGGCAACATACTGGTCGCGGACGCGCTCCATGTCCGCGCGCGTCATTTCGCGCGGCGCCTGACTCTCACCCGGAAAGTAGGGCAGCGGTGACGCCGAAACAATGGGCCAGTTGCCGTGCCGCAAAGGCTTGTCCATCTCCTCCCACATCAGCCGGGTGGAGCCCTTGCGCCCGGCGTGGCCGAGCTGCAGGGCGATCTTCGCATCGGTGTGGATGTGAACGAAATCGACGATGCGCTTCCATGCCAGCACGTGCTCTGCCCGGTACATTCCTGTGCACCCGGGAGTGATGCGTGCGTCGGGCGCCACACAGGTCATTTCGGTGAAAACGAGGCCCGCGCCGCCGACCGCGCGCGCGCCATAGTGCACGAAGTGCCAGTCCGTGGGCGTGCCGTCCACGGCAGAGTATTGGCACATCGGCGAGACCGCCACGCGATTTGCCAGCGCCATCTCCCGGAGATGGAAAGGCGCGAACATCGGCGGCGCGGTGAAATCTTGCGGGATCCGAGCGCCTTCGCTCCCGGCAACGTGGCGTGCCCACCAGCGATCCAGCTCCTGCACCACCGATGCGTCGCGCATGCGAAGGTTCTCGTAAGTCACGGCCTTCGCGCGCGACATCAGCGCGAAGTTGAACTGGACCGGCTCCATGTGCCAGAACCGGCGCACGTTCTCGAAGAAGACGAGACTCGTGTTCGCGGAGTGCGTGATCCGGTCGGCCTCGGCATGGCGCTCGGTTTCATAGACGCGCAGGGCTCCCTTGATGCTGCGCCGGTGACGGGTGACCGCGCGATGCAGGGCGATCGCGTCTTCGAGCGCGAGCTTGGTGCCCGATCCGATGGACCAGTGCGCGGAGTGCGCGGCGTCGCCCAGCAACACCACGTTCTCGTGGCTCCACCGCTCGCACCGCACCGCCGGGAAGTTCCGCCAGTACGACCGGTTGGTCTGGATCTCCCCGTCTGCGATCTCCTCGGGAAACAGCTTGCGCGTATACGCTACCGTGGCACGCTCGTCCTGCACGCCAATTCCGGATCGCTCGAATGCGTCGCCGGTCGTCTCGACGATCAATGTGCACTCGCCTTGTGTGAACATGTACGCATGCAGATTCCAGATGCCGTCCTCATTCTCCCGAAAGCTGTAAGTGAATCCGGGCAAGGTCGCCTTCACACCCAACCACACGAACTTGTTTGGCCGCCAGTCGATGGACGGTCGGAAGTGATCCTTCCAGTTCTCGCGAATCACGCTGTTGATACCGTCCGCCGCCACCACCAGATCCGCGTTCAGATAGGGCTCGACGCTCGCAATGTCGGTCTGATAACGGATGTCGATGCCGAGCTGGGCCGCCCGTTGCTGGAGGATCTCGAGGAGCGTCAGCCGCTTGAGTCCCGAGAAGCCGTGGCCGGACGACCGCAACGTCGTGCCCTTGTAGTGCACGTAGATGTCGTCCCAGTAGGCAAAGCTCGCGGCGATTTCACGGTAAGTCGGCTCGTCCGCCTCCCGCAGATTGGCGAGCGTCTCGTCGGACAGCACGATGCCGAATCCGAACGTGTCGTCGGGCCGGTTGCGCTCGTACACGGTCACGTCGCCCTGCGGAAAGGTCTTCTTGTGCAGGATCGCGTAGTAGAGCCCGGCCGGGCCGCCGCCGATCACGTTCAGCTTCATCAATGTCCCCCTACTGCTGCTGCTGCTGTTGCTGCTCGTCCTGACGCCGGCGCTCGAGTTCCTTCACCAGCGCGCCCTTGATGGGGCTTAACGCTCCACCCCCCCCGACCTCCCCCATCGAGGGGGAGGAGAAGGTCACGCGCGCTGGCGCCCCTGAGTTCATCGGAGTCACTGCTGCTGTTGCTGCTCGTCC
>JAABRB010000262.1 GCA_011391185.1 Betaproteobacteria bacterium | reverse complement strand
GATCATTTTGAGCGAGCCGCAGGTGATCGTGGCCTGGCGCGAAAAGGAGGCCGAGCCGCTCATCCTCGGCGACGCGACTAAGCTCACGGGTCAACCAGCGGCGCGGCGGCTCTTGGCGTTCGGCACCTGGCTGGAGCCCGAGGCCGCGCGCGAAATGGAAGCGGCCATCGATGCGCTCCGGCGCCGCGGCGAAGCCTTTGGCCGCGTCTGGCGCACCCGCGACTCGCGCCATGTCGAGATCGAAGGCAGGCCGATCGCGGGTGCCGCGGTGTTGCGGCTGCGGGAGCTCACCGGCACGCGCCTCGACCACGCGGCGCTTTCGGAGTCGTTCAGCCGGCTCGAGGCCGAGGTGCAGGAAATGCGCGCACTGCTCTCGGCGGTGCCGGCGCCGATCTGGATCCGCGACGCCGAGGGCCGCCTCGTCTTCGCCAACCACGCTTATGCGCTGGCCGTCGAAGCGCGCGACGCCGATGACGCGATCGCGCGCGGGCTCGAGCTGCTCGATCGCGGCGCGCGCGAGGAAGCGCTGCGTGCGCGCGCCGAGGGCCGCACTTTCGCCAAGCGTCTGCCGGCGGTCGTCGCGGGACAGCGGCGCATGCTCGACGTCGTCGAGGTCTCGGGCACGCGCGGCGCCGCCGGTGTCGGCATCGACGCGACCGAGGCCGAGACGATCCGGGCCGAGCTCACGCACGTCGTCGCCGCGCACCGGCGCACGCTCGACCAGCTGGCAACCGCGGTTGCGATCTTCGGCGCCGACGGGCGGCTGGTGTTCTATAACGCCGCTTATCGCGCGCTGTTCCAGCTCGATTCCGCCTTTCTCGACGAGCGGCCGACGGATTCGGCGATCCTCGACCGGCTCAGGACCGAGCGCCGGCTCCCGGAACAAGCCGACTTCCGCGCCTGGAAGGCGCAGTTGCTGCAGGCCTATCGCGCCGTCGAGCCCAAGGAGCACCGCTGGTATCTGCCCGGCGGCCGGCATTTGCGCGTGGTCACCAACCCCAACCCGGAGCACGGCGTCACTTATCTGTTCGACGACATCAGCGAGCGCATCGAGCTGGAGAGCCGCTTCAACGCGTTGAACCGGACGCAAAGCGAAACGCTCGAGGCGCTGACCGAAGCCGTCGCCGTGTTCGGCACCGACGGCAGGCTCAAGCTGCACAATCCGGTCTTTGCCCAGATGTGGAAGCTTTCGCCGCAAGCGCTCGCAACGCGGCCGCATATCGATACGGTTGCCGGCTGGGCCCGCGCGCTCCTGGGCCGCAGGTTGGGCGGCGAGGAAGCGCTCGGCGCCATCAAGCTCGCGGTAACGGCGCTCGAGCATCGTACGCCGGTCGAGCGGCGGCTGGAGCGGGTCGACGGCAGCGTGCTCGATTGCGCGGCTTTGCCGCTGCCCGACGGCGACACGCTCGTCACCTTCCGCGACATCTCCGACAGCGTGAACGTGGAGCGGGCGCTGGTCGAGCGCAACGAGGCGCTGATCGCGGCCGATGCGCTGAAGAGCGCGTTCGTGCATCACGTGTCCTACGAACTGCGTTCGCCGCTGACCACGATCATCGGCTTCGCGCAGCTGCTGGACGATCCGGTGATCGGCCCGCTGAACACCAAGCAGCGCGAATATGTGGGCCACATCACCGAGTCGAGCGCGGCGCTGCTCGCGATCATCAACGATATTCTGGATCTTGCCACCATCGACGCCGGCGCGATGCAGCTCGAGCTCTCCGACGTCGATGTGCGCGAAACGGTGCAGGCCGCGGCCGAAGGCATCCGCGACCGTCTGGCCGAGCAGAACCTGAAACTCGATATACGGGTGCGGCCCGATATCGGGGCGCTGCGGGCCGACGCCAAGCGCGTGCGGCAGATATTGTTCAATCTGCTTTCCAACGCCGTCGGCTTTTCGCCGCGCGGCGAGACGATTACGCTCGCGGCCGAGCGGCGCGACGGCGCGGTCATCTTCCGTATCGCCGACAAGGGGCCGGGCGTGCCGCCGGAACTCTTGGAGCGCGTGTTCGGCCGTTTCGAGACGCACACGCGCGGCTCCAAACACCGCGGCCCGGGCCTCGGGCTCTCGATCGTGCGCTCATTCGTGGCATTGCACGGCGGCAGCGTCGCGATCGACAATGCGCCCGGCGGCGGCACGGTCGTGACCTGCATCTTCCCGCCCGCGGCCGTGGCCGATCACAAGGCCGCCGAGTAAGCCATGCTCACTGTCAACGCCCCGCGCTCGACCTGGGACGTGGCGTTGCCCGACGAGGGCGCCACCGAGCGGCTCGCCATGGACTTGGCCGTCGCGCTCGACCCGGGCGACGTGATCACGCTCTCGGGCGACCTCGGCGCCGGGAAGACGACGCTGGCGCGCGCGGTGATCCGGTATCTGGCGGGCAACGCGCGCCTGGAAGTTCCGAGCCCGACTTTCACCCTCCTGCAAGCCTATGACCTGCCTCAGTTTTCCATCGTGCACGCGGATCTGTTCCGGATCGAGACCCTGGCCGAGCTTGCCGAACTCGGCTGGGACGAGGCGGCCGACGGCGCGGTGCTGTTCGTGGAATGGCCCGAGCGCGCCGGCACTTTGATCCAGACCGACCGGCTCGATATCGCGCTCTCGATCGCCCCCGATCTCGGCCCCACGCACCGGCAGGTGCGGCTCACCGGATTTGGCACGTGGATCCAGCGGCTCGAGCGGCTGCGTGCGGCGCGCGCGCTGATCGATGCGGCGGGCTTCGGCCCGGCACGGCGGCGGCGCATCCAGGGCGACGCCTCGACCCGGAGCTATGAGCGGCTCGCGCTATCGGGCACCAGCATAATCCTGATGAACGCGCCGCCGCGGCCCGACGGACCGCCGGTGAAGAACGGCCTGCCCTACAGCGCCATCGCGCATTTGGCCGAAAACATGCGCCCGTACGTGGCGATCGCGCGCTATCTGCGTGAGAAGGGCTTCAGCACGCCGGAGATCATCGCCGCCGACATCGAGAGCGGACTCCTGCTGATCGAGGACTTCGGCAACAAGGGCGTCGTCGCCGGCGATCCGCCGACGCCGGTCGAAGAGCGCTACGAGGCGGCGATCGACGTCCTGGTCGAGCTGCACAGCCTCGAGCTTCCTACAAAACTGCCGGTGGCGCCGCGCATCGAATACGAAATCCCGCCTTACGATCTCGACGCTTATCTGATCGAGCTCGAGCTGCTGCTCGACTGGTACCTGCCCTATCGCGGCGCGGTGCTTGCCGCCGATGCGCGCGGGCAATTCGAGACGCTGTGGCGCGCCGCGCTGGAGGAGCCGCTCAATGCGCCCAAGACCTGGGTATTGCGCGACTTCCATTCGCCCAATCTGCTGTGGCTGCCGGATCGGGGCGGGATCGCGCGCATCGGCATGCTCGATTTCCAGGATACGCTGATCGGCCCGCACGCCTATGACGTCGCTTCGCTGCTGATGGACGCGCGCGCCGATGTCTCGGAGGGCTTGGAACTCGCCTTGATGTCGCGCTACGCGTTCGGCCGCGGCGAGAAAGATCCGTCGTTCGACCCCGCCGTGTTCGCGCGCCAGTACGTCACGCTCGGCGCCCAGCGTGCGACCAAGATCATGGGCATTTTCGCCCGCTTGGAGCGGCGCGACGGCAAGTCCCAGTATCTGAAACATCTGCCTAGAGTACGAAATTACCTGATGCGCGCGCTCGGCCATCCCTCGCTCGAGGGCCTCAAGGCGTGGTACGACACGCACGTGCCGCCGCCCGCCGAAACCTGATCGGCCAGCCGAGCCCGCTCGCGCCGTGACCGCCACCAACCACCGCCAAGGGGTGCCGAAGACCGCCATGGTGCTGGCGGCGGGTCTTGGCGTGCGGATGAAGCCGCTCACCGATACGAAGCCGAAGCCGCTGATCGAAGTCGCCGGCAAGACGCTCCTCGATCACGCGCTCGACCGGCTGGCCGCGGCCGGCGTCGAGACCGCCGTCGTCAACGTGCATCACTTCGCCGACGCGCTGGAGCGGCATCTGAAGGCGCGGAAGCAGCCAAGGATCGTGATCTCCGACGAGCGCAGCGCACTGCTCGATACGGGCGGCGGAATCGGCAAGGCTTTACAATGGCTTGAGCCCCAAAGGCTTGGCTCGGCGCCGTTCCTGCTGATGAATTCCGACAGTCTTTGGCTGGAAGGCACTGCGTCGAATCTGAAACGCCTCGGCCGCGCATTCGACGCCGCGCGCATGGACGCACTGCTTCTTCTGGCGCCGAGCGCCGGCGCGATCGGCTATCGTGGCCTTGGCGACTATGAAATGGATGCGCAAGGAAAACTGCATCGGCGCGGCGAGCAGGAACGCGCGCCCCTGGTCTATGCGGGAGCGGCCGTGCTCGCGCCGCGTCTGTTTGCGGGTGCGCCGGCCGGCGCATTTTCGCTCACGCGGCTGTTCGACCGGGCCGAGGCGGAGGGCCGGCTCCATGGGCTCGCGCTGGAAGGCATGTGGATGCATGTCGGCTCGCCCGAAGCGATCGGAGCCGCCGAAGAGGTCATGCGCCGCGGCTCGATCTGAGCCATGAGCGCGCCCCGCGTTTTCACCATCCCGGCTTCGGCGCCGTTCCTGCCGACGCTGGTGAACGCTTTGCTCGACGGCAAGCTGGTGCCGGGCTTCGAGCCGCGCAAAAACCCGCTGGCGCTCGCTTCCGCCACGATTTACCTCCCAACCCGGCGCGCGGCGCGCGCGCTTTCTCACGCGATCCTTGACGCGCTCGGAACCGACGCCGCGCTGCTTCCCAAGATCGTCCTGCTCGGCGACGTGGACGAGGACGAATTCGCCTTCGAGGACGCAGTGGGCGAAGGACGTCTGCCGCCGCCGATCGAGCCGGCCCAGCGGCGGCTCGCACTGGCCAAACTCGTGCTGAAATATGCAAGCGTGAGCGAGCGCATCGCGACGACTCCATCGGCCGCGATCGCGCTGGCCGACCAGCTAGCGCGGCTGTTCGACGATTTCACGATCGCGAAACTCAAGCCTGAGGATCTCGACGGGATCGTTCCCCCCGAACTCGACAAGCATTGGGAAGTTTCGCTCGAGTTTCTGAAGTTCGCGCGCACGGCCTGGCACGATCACCTGATCGAACAGAAGCTTTTGGACGGTGCCGCGCGACGCGACGAGCTGCTGCGGCGCGAAGCCGAGCGACTCAAGAGCGACATCGCGGGCCCGTTCATCGCCGCCGGCTCCACCGGCACGATTCCGGCGGTCGCCGAATTGCTCGCCGCGATCGCGCGCCGGTCCGACGGCGCGGTGGTGCTGCCGGGGCTCGA
>JAABRB010000261.1 GCA_011391185.1 Betaproteobacteria bacterium | reverse complement strand
GGAAATCTTCTCGGCGTCCACCAGCAGCGCCAGATAATCCCAGATCGGGGTCACGTGTTCCGGCTGATCGTCGAGGAAGCCGAGCACGGAGACGTCCGAGAGCATGCCGGCCGTGAGCCGCTCATAGAGCGCATCAGGCACGCCGCGCGCCAGCGCTTCCGGCTTGATCTGCGCGAGGCAATTGGCGAGCGGCGGGCCGTCCACTTCCTGGGCCGCCACCTGAACGGTGAGCGGAATGGTGAGAACGAGCAGCGCCAGCGCCGCGGCCCTCAGGTCCACGGCCGCGCGGCTCCCGCCTTCTTCTCGAAGCCGTCGATCTTGTCGCCCTTGGCGAGCGTGAGCCCGATATCGTCGAGTCCGTTCAATAGACAATGCTTCTGGAACGCGTCGATCTCGAACTTGACGACGCCGCCGTCCGGCCCGCTGATTTCCTGCTTCTCGAGATCGACCGTCAGCGTCGCGTTCGACCCGCGCTCGGCATCGTCGAACAGCTTGCCGAGATCCTCCTTGGAGACGCGGATCGGCAACATGCCGTTTTTCAGGCAGTTGTTGTGGAAGATGTCGCCGAACGTGGTCGAGATCACGCATCGTATGCCGAAGTCGTGCAGCGCCCAGGGCGCGTGCTCGCGCGAGGAGCCGCAGCCGAAATTGTCGTCGGCGACCAGGATCTTGGAATTGCGGTAGGCCGCCTTGTTGAGCACGAAGCTCGGATTCTCGGTGCCATCGTCGTTGTAGCGCATCTCGGCGAACAGGCCCTTGCCGAGACCGGTGCGCTTGATCGTCTTCAGGTACTGCTTCGGAATGATCATGTCGGTGTCGACATTGACCATCCGCAGCGGCGCCGCGACGCCGGTTAGCTTGGTGAACTTTTCCATTACCTCAGGCTCCCTTGCGCGCCGCTTTAGCCATTCATGGCCGGAGGCGCAAGCAAAGGGCGGCACGCCGGGGCGCGCCGCCCTGAATCTCGATCGGGTACTGGTGTCGCCGTTACTTTCGGCCGCGCCGGGCTTTCGGCGTCCCGCCACTGCCACCAGCGACGGAGGTCCCGCGCATATACATCAATGCCATTGGCGACAGGATCAGTGCCCCACCGATGATGACCGGCAGAATCCAATCCATTGGCGGCATTGGGACGAGCCTGAACTGAAGCCAAACAAGCGGCAGGAAGAAGACGATCGACGTGATCAAGCCCGGCGAATACTGGCCCATCCGGACCGTCGGCCAGATGTGGAAGTAGATCGCGTTGATCAAGAGGAACGCCGCGAAACTGAGAGCGAGCAACGGCATCGACCCCGCCACCATTGCCGAAACAGCACCAAGAATGATGAACGTCGCTTCCGCAACCCGGTAGTTTTCTTGCTCTAACACGAGATCGATGGACCGGCGGGCGGAGCCGAGCCAGTCCAGGAAACGCTCTTCCATAATGTGCAACGCGTAGGCCGCGACCGCGAGCCACGCAAGATCAGTGCGCGACATATTTTCCCCCCAAGTCTGACCAAGGCCGAAACGTGGCGAAAATTAGCACGGACCCGGAACGGAAACTAGCGCAGGCCGGACCCCTGCGCCGCATCGGCCTCGCGCTCGAGGCGCTCCATGTCGTCGTCGGACAGGCCGAAATGATGCCCGATCTCATGCACCAGCACGTGGCTGATGATCGCGCCCAACGCCTCTTCATGCGCGGCCCAGTAATCGAAGATCGGCCGCCGGTAGAGATGGATGAGGTTAGGTAGCCGCCCCGTCTCCGGCACCGCACCGTCGTGCGGCAGGCCGACGCCTGAGAACAGGCCCAGGATGCCGAATTCGTCGTCGATCTCCATTTCCTTGAGGACGTCGTCGGTCGGGAAATCGGTGACGCGGATCACGAGCCCGCTGCAGAGCGCCCGGAATCGGATCGGCAGGCGCTGATAGGCGGCATCGGCCAGCACTTCGAATTCCGCGAGCGAAGGCGCCGTCGCGCCCTGCCAATCCAACGGCTCTAACGTGTTCAACGTCTTCACGGGTATCGGCTCTTGTGTCTTGTGCCGGAGCGGCTCGGCGCCCCTGATGCAGACTATATTCCACACTCCATGCCGCCTGCAGCAACTGGGTGACGCCCGAAATTAACCTTTGAAATCCAGAAACGCTACCTGCTCCTAGCCAGGAGGTCATTGCCCGGGGTCGTGAGGCGGCAGCGCTTCCCGCAACATCTTCTTGGTTTCGTCCGAGGCGACGAACAGATCCTCTGGAAATCGGCGTTGGCGCAGCAGATCCTCGTAGATTGCATCTGCCTGTCCAGCGCTGGAGCCCATCCCGGCCAGATATTGGAGCCTCAAGTTACGATCGGTATTGATCTGCGCGTCCTTCAACCAATTCTCCAGATCGGACGCCCGCCCGATATAAGTGGCCAAGAGGTCCACTGCGAAATTGAACCCCACCTCGGCAAGCGACTCTTTCACGCGTCCGTATTCCGCACTATCGAGCCGCTGCTGAATCAGATCCGGCTCGATCGGCTGCGGGTCCGCCTCCGCGAAAACAACAGTGTCGCTGTTCCAGCCCTCGCCCTTGTTGGCGAAAATGACGCCGCGGGGAAAGATGCTGAAGAAGGTGGCAAGCTGGCTCTTCACCACGTCGGGTGTGCTTTCGTAGAACGGCACCCACTGAACGGCCACGCCGCCTGGATTGAGATGTTTCTTCACCAGCTCAAAATATTCTCGGGTGTACAGCGTGGCCGAGCCCTTGATCCATGGGTGAATAGGATCGGACGTGATGATGTCGAACTTTTCCCGCGTCGTGAGCAGGTAATGACGCGCGTCGTCATAGATGACCTCGACCCGCGGATCCTTCACAACATCATAGTTCTCTTTGCTGAAATAGCCGGAGACGATCTTCGGGATCAGCGGTTCGATCTCGCAGATGACGATGCGCTCGATGCCCGGATAGAGAACGAATGAGCCGGCCGTCACCCCGGCGCCAAAGCCCACGATCAGCACCGAGCGCGGCTTGCGGTGAAGCAAGGCCGGAACGTGCCCAAGCATACGCTCCACCCGCAAGTCATGCGGCTCGGTCGAGGCCTCCGGCCTCCCACTGACATGGAAGCCGCGAATGTTCCATTCCTTCCACTCCGTCACGGCGACCGTTGCATTGATCCCCTCGCCCACGAAAAGCACGCTCGGCAAGGGAAGCGACCTTGGCAGCATGCGACCGAAGGCGACCAGGCCTCCCGGCAGGCCAGGAATCGCCCACGCCAACATGGCCGTGATGACGAGCGCCCCCACCCCGATGCTCATCCCGACGCGCGCGGACATAGGCTGCTCTCCCGAGGCGACCGCGCCTTTTCCATCCGGCATGAGCGCCATGAGCATCAGCAGTCCCGCCGCCAGGCAAATCCCCATCAGAAGGCGTTGGGACTGGAACGTGCCGATGGCCGGGATAAGCACGAGGGTGAACGCCAGTGCACCGATAATGGCACCGACCGTATTCGCGGCATAAACCGCACCCATCATCCGCCCCGCATCCTCGCCGGGAGAGGCAGCCGCCGCAAGCGCCAACGGAAAGCTCGCTCCCCACAGACACGCGGCCGGGAAAATGGCCCACATGACGCGGACCAGATCGAGTTGGAAATTGTACCAAGGGCTCATCGTCAGCGTCAGATCGATCGGCCAGTACGGAAGCGAGCCGTTAATCGTCGCGGCGGCCCAGGCCAAGCACACCGCAAGCAGCAACTGGCAAATGCCGAGCGCGAGCCTCGGCCGAGCGCGCGTGCGGGCGAGAAACGATCCAATACCGCTGCCGACCCCAAGACCGATCAGGAACACCGCCAGGATGATGGAGAAGGTATAGACGGTGGCGCCCAGAAGCAGCGCCAGCACCCGGGTCCAGACTACCTGGCAGCCGAGTGCAGTCAGTCCGGAAAGAGCGGTCACGACATAGACCACCCACACGTCAGATGGACGCGCTGCAGGACTAGCGGCGGGCTGCGCTTCGACAGGCGCCCGGTAGGCGGTCATCGCGGCCAGGGCGAAGGCGATCACCGCCAGGGCAACATTGATCGTCGCCGCGACATAGTTTGCAACCGCCATGTCGTGGACCCTCAGCAGGTAGAATCCAGCGAGCAGGCAGCCGAACACCGCGCCGACGATGTTCCCGGTGTATAAGATTCCTAACCAGGACACGCCCTTCGGCGAACTCTCGACCCACCGCGCGATGGCGGGCAAGGTTGCGCCCATCAGGATGGTCGGAGGCAATAGAAGCAGGGCGCAGATCGCGCTGCGCAGCATGATGCTCGCGAGGCCGTAACCGGCGTAAGCCACGTAAATGCTTGCAACGGACGGCAATCCGAACAGCACTGCGATCGCGGAAGCGCCGATGCCGAGCTCAAGTACGCCGTAGACGAGCAGCGGATGCCACCGGGCAGAAACCACGCGCGACAGCGCAAGACTGCCCAGGCACAGTCCACCCATGAAGGTACCGAGGAGTATGCCGAGCGAAACAGCGGCCGAGCCGATCACCAGTTCGAGCAGCTGAAACCAGACGATTTCGTAGATCAACGCCGAGCAGCCGCTGGCCACGAAAAGCAACAGTAGGAGGGGAAGGACCCGCTTGGATGCGGATTCGTTTTCCGCTTGCTCAACATTAGCCATTGTAAACTCCCCTGCTCTCACTCAAGCGTCTCGGCGAAGCGACCGAATTCTGCCCCGCGAACCCCTCGTTCAGCGCCGCCGATAGCAAACCAAGTCGCAGACGGCTTGCCCAGCGCCTTGACGGTTATTTGCGCTAATCCAAGGGGCTCGACGCGCCGCGCTCGCAAAAAGAGACGGGCGGTCTGGCCGCCCGTCGATTCACTGTCTGGCATGTTACCAACGCGCCGCTTCCGGCGCGTTGGTCAGCATGTCAGTTGCCGGTCGGCTGTCCGCCCGAGATCAACCAGCGATCCCAGGTCTGGAAGGGCGCTCCAATCCGCTCGTAGTCGACGCGGAGGTAACCGTCACGCCCGCGCACAACGGCGTCGGGCCTGACTGTCTGCACCTCCTGCGCCATCACGCCGACATAGACCTGATCGCTCCATATGTAGCGGAAGCGATACAGACCGATGCCGTCGGCGACGGTGCCGACTCTGACGACATCGTGCTTCAGCTGAATGTCGGAAGGCGGCAGCGGACGGCCCCCTGGCCCGACGGGACGGCCCCCTGGCCTGACCAACGCGCCGGGACGGCCCCCTGGCCTGATCACCGGACGAACCACCGGCCTGATCACCGGACGGACCACTGGCCTGATCACCGGCCTGATCACCGGCCTGATTACCGGCCTGAT
>JAABRB010000260.1 GCA_011391185.1 Betaproteobacteria bacterium | reverse complement strand
ACGTAGAGCAGGGACACGATCGCGGTCGTGGGAAAGTAGACGTATTCCTGCCGGCTACCGGATTCGTAGACGACATCTCCGAGTGCCATGGCGACGGGCTCGAGATGCTGATACAGGCGTTCGCGTTCGGCCGCCGGCAGAACGGCCAGAAGCGTGTTGGTTTCGCAAGCTTGCGCCGTAGGCTTTGCTGGCATGTCCCGTGGAAATACGAAGTCGCCGGGAAAGTATGCTAGCACCGTCCGTGCGCCAGCGCACAGAACGTGCCCGGGAGGGCGGCGACAATTCGAGGCGTCTCGCCTGGTGGACCGGAAGGAAACGTTGGCAGCATCCCTCATACACGAGTGCCCGCGGTGCGGGACCTACGGGTCGCACGGGGATCTCGTGCGCGTGCCGCGCCGGTTGATCGATCGACTGATCAGCCTGATTTGGCCGCGACGCCGGTACTTCTGCCGATCGATGGGCTGCGGCTGGGCAGGCAACTTCCCCGCCCAACACATGCCAGTGCCAAGCGGCGCCCACCAGTGACCGACTCGATGCGACGCGACGCCGAAGTGACGGATCTCGAGCGTGCGCTCGAAAAGAGTCAACGGCTATCGGGCGTCGCGCAGAATCGGGTCGAAACGCTCGTGAAGCGCGATTCGCTTCTCAAGCTGCGATTCCTGCGACTCGCGCGCAAGGAGGCGCAGATGCGTCACGTGGCGTACCACGACAAGCTCACCGGTCTGCCCAATCGAAGCCTGCTCCTGGACCGGTTCAACCAGGCGGTGGCGCAGGGCGCGCGACAGAGCAGGCAGGTGGCACTGCTTTTCCTCGACCTGGATGGATTCAAGCGCGTCAACGACGAACGCGGCCATGGCGCGGGAGACGTGCTCCTGCAGCAGGTGGCGGGGCGCCTGAGCACCTGTATCCGCGCCGGCGACACCGCCTGCCGGTATGGCGGAGACGAATTCGTCATCATGCTGCCGGAAGTCGACGGCCTCGAAACCGCTGCTACGGTGGCCGAGAAGATCCGCAATCAGCTCTCGATACCCTATCCTGTCGACGGCGGCACGGTCACGGTGACGGCGAGGATCGGCATGGCCGTCTATCCCGTCGACGGGCAGGACTACGGCGAACTGATCGAGCAGTCCGATACCCGCATGTATCGCGCGAAGACTCGCCGCAGCGCTGCACCCCGCCTTAGATCTGCGACGCACATCCGACCCTTGCGCCATGCCATCGAGTGATGCCGGCCCGGTGAAGCGGGACTTGTACGTTGGACCCCTCGGGAGCGCCGCCTCGGCCCTTGCCCGGGGACTCGCCAATCAAATCGATCATGCGACACGAAAAAAACGCTCACAGGAACGGGCGCGCGCAATCGCCACTTGGGAGGGAGAGGGTGGGAACACGCGGGATCGGCCGATCAAATGGTTCGCGCCAGAACGCCCGCCTAGCCGCCCCGCTTCCCGTCGTTCTTCGCCTTAGGGGCTCGCTGCCCGGACTTCGCGTCCTCCCCCGTCTTTCAGAAAGTGGGGCCTGGGCACCCCGCGTCGGGTTGGCCCGGCCCAATCGTACGCCCGTTGGATCTGCGAACGATGCCCCCTGCGGTCAGTGAAGATCGGGCTCCGGATACATGGTTATGTGCCATACCGTACAGACCGCGAACGAGGCGAGAAGTAACCTCGCCACAGGTGCTGAGATCCCCCCCCAAAGCACCCGTAGTACCCGGCCCGGTATCGGTCTCCCCCTCACCGGGCCTTTTCTTTTGCAGCCCGCCATCGGAACGATATGTCTGCTACCCCACATACAAGCGGCGCAGCTTATGCAAGGCTGCCGCGTTCCCTCGAATTCAACTTCGGACGGCACGAGGATAGATTGCGAGACGGTTTGTTGCTTCTTTCACTTAGGGGACGTCATTCTCGCGGCAGACTCAAACTCAGCAGGTGGCGCCTTGATGATCGCTTTGACCATTTTGATCGGATGCGTCGTCGGACTGCTCGCCAAATTGATGACTCTGGAGCGCGACTCCGCGGGATTCTTCATTATGGCCGTCATAGGTATTACCGGCTCGCAGCTCGGGACTTTCAATGGACACATATTCGGCTGGTATCGCGCCGGCGAGACGGCTGGATTAGTTGGCGCACTGATCGGCGCGATCCTCGTCGTCTGGAGTTATTTCGTCATCCGGCGTTACCCGGCCACCTGAAACCTGGCTAGCACTGCTCCGGAGCAGGAATGATCCGAGATCGCGCAGTGATTCAACTTCTCGGCGACTCGGAGCCCGCGGTTCCGCCGCCGGTGCTCCAGGCGCCGATCGACGTGCGCAGCACGGCACTCGCCGTGCTGGCCCTGCTCGCCGTCATCGGTTTTTTGTTTCTTGCCCGGGCGGTCTTCATTCCCATCACCGTTGCGGTGCTCACGAGCTATGCGCTCACGCCGGTACTGGACTGGTTGAAACGAAGAGGCAGGCTGCCCAAGCCCGTCGGGGCCGGGGTGACGCTCGCCGTGATTCTCATGGGCCTGTTTGCGGGTCTCAATTCTCTTCAACCACAGGCAATTCAAGTTCTGGACATCGTGCCGCGCGCCACCGCCAAGTTCCGCGCGGCGCTCCAGCGCAATCCGCTCGAGCCGCCGAGCGCCGTCGAGAAGATGAAAGAGGCGGCACACGAGATCGAGAAAGCCGCCTACGCGGCTGCAGAAACCGCACTTGCTCCCGCTCAGTCCCAAGCGAGCGCCGCAGCCGAGGTGCCCCCCAAAGCCTCCCCGGTCGAAGTGCGGGACTACGTGCTCATGGGAACCGCAAACGCGATCGCGGGAGTTGGTCAGCTGGTTGTCGTCGTGGCACTCGTGTACTTCATCCTCATTGCCGGCGACAACTTCCGGCGGACCTTGGTGCGCATCAGCGGCGATACTCTGTCGAAAAAGAAGATCACCGTACAGATACTCGATGAGATCAATTCGCAGATTCAGCGATATCTGCTCGTGCAAATCGCGACGAGCGCGCTCCTGGGTGTCCTGACTTGGATCGTGTTCACATGGATGGGCCTCGGTAACCCGCTGTTCTGGGCGTTCGTCGGCGGCGTGCTGCATCTGATTCCTTACGCCGGCCCGACGCTTCTGATCTTCAGTGTCGCGCTTGTGGCGTACGTACAGTTCGACACGCTGCAGCCCGTCCTGCTTATCGTCGGCTTCACCCTTGCAATCAACGGTTTGATTGGACTGCTGCTCGTCCCTTGGCTGACGCAAAGGGTCGGTCGGCTCAATGCCGTCACGGTATTCGTTACCCTGCTCTTCTGGGGTTGGCTCTGGGGAATCTGGGGCTTGCTGCTGGGCGTCCCGATCGTCATGGCCATCAACGCCGTATGCGAGCGCGTTGAAGATCTGCAACCCATCAGCGAGTTTCTCGGGTACGCGCCGAAAAAGCAGACGAACGAGACGAGCCCGAGCGCTCCCGGGCCTTGACGTCCGTCGATCCGGCCCGCGCGTGTACGTACGGTATCGAACAGACGACAGCTGATGATCGGAACTACTCTATGACATCCTCCGGACGAGTTCATCTTCGCCGCCGTTTGGACGACTGCTTCTACTTCAACGCTTTGACGAGGGCTATTGATCATGGATACATCCGCACAAGTCACCCCGACCAACCGCGATGGCGATGGCGCGGTCGCACGCAGGATCGATCAGGCGGCAACCGGCACGCATGAGGCCATACAGAGAGCGACCGACGCTGCGCGGCCGACTGTGGATCGCATGGCATCCGGGGCGCACCAGGCGGTCGACAGGATCGCCGAAGTGGCGACTCAAGCTGCCGACACTTTGAGCGTCAAGGGCGGGCAGTTGCACGACGCACAAGACCGTCTGCTGAAGAATACCAGTGCGTACATGCGGGACCATCCGGTCGCGTCGCTGGGCATAGCCGTCGCCGCCGGGTTTCTTCTGAGTCGCTTGATCGGCTCGCGTTAAAACGAACGGGTCATGGGATTGCAATCGTCAACCGACGCCTTCGCCGACCCAGCCGCACCCAGCGGCAGCGAGAGGGGTGGTGCGACGTGGCGGGACGACGCCCAATCTCTGTGGGATGCCATTCGCGGGCTGACCCACGACCATTTGCAGCTTGCGGCACTCGAAACAACGCTTGCCGGTCAAAGCCTGGTGACAATGATCGTTGCGGGCGTGATCGTTGCAGTATTGCTGGTCAGCGCATGGCTGGGCTTGGAAACAATTGGCGTCCTGTTGTTGATCCAGCACGGCGTCTTCGCGAGTGTCGCCGTGCTGGCTGTCGTCGGTGTCAATCTCGCCATCGCCCTCATCCTGTACGGTGTGATACGCCGAAAGTGCCGCAACCTGCGATTTCCCGCAACGCTCCGCAGCCTTCGGCCGCTTCCCGCAGGGCAATGCGTTGACGAAGAACCGAGATGACGTCGACCTTTCGAGACAACCATGCGCAGGCCTCCCTGATGACTCGAATCGCCGAGACCGAACGCAGGATCCTGGACCAGCGGACTCTGGTACGCCTTCGCGCCGCCCTGCTGGATCGGCGAATTCGCGCGCAGCTGACTTCGCCGACAACGCTGCTCCTGGCTGCGGGTGCGGGGTTCGCCACCGGAATACTCACCGACCGGCGCACCGCCGAGTTCGAGGGCCGCTCGCGCGGCACCGACGCGTCACGGGCACCCGGTCATAGCGTATTGGAAACTGCGCTGACCGTTTTCACCTTGGTCAGCAGCGTCTTGCGCGTCATGCCCTCCGTCGCGAAGAGTCTTTCCAACGGAGTTGACGTGCCGGGCAATATGCCAGACCAGCGGCCGGTCAATGGTGCATAGCCCGATGACAGATCACCCGGAACCCCGAAGCCGCCGCACCTGATCTCGCGATCTGTGCGCGAGCGAACAGATCGCGCCGGGCGGACGGCGGACAATCGCGGCAATCATCAATTTCCCGCGCAAAGGACGTCGCCATGAATATCACCTTGAGCCTTGCTCCTCTGGTATCGCTTGTCGCCGGAATTCTCATTCTGATCGTCCCCCGGTTGCTGAACTACATTGTCGCCGCTTATCTGATCATCGCCGGACTGCTCGGACTGTTCGGGGACATTCGTCTGAAATAGGCACGCCGCCCTGCACCCTGCAAGTCCGGAAAGATCCTCTGCCTTGAGTGCGCCGGCGCACAGAGGAGCTTGCCGAAGACGAAGACACTGATCCCGACGGTTTCCGTTCATCGCAGTGCAGTGCGCCGGGTCGTAAACAGCAACACAAGGAGAAGCACGATGTTGGGAACGATTCTCTTGATCATAGTGGTTCTCGCCCTGCTCGGAGCGCTTCCGCGCTGGTCGCACAG
>JAABRB010000259.1 GCA_011391185.1 Betaproteobacteria bacterium | reverse complement strand
GGCCGGCTCTCTTCGGGACCGGAGGGCATTCAGCTGCGCGAGCTGCGTCTCGCAGCCGGCCCCTTGTCCGCGAACGGCAACATCGAGCTGACCCCGTCTGACACCATCAGCGGCCGGATATCCGCCGAGATGACCACGCCGGCAGGGGTGCGGCGCGGAAACATCACCCTCACCGGCTCGGTCTCGAAGCTGCAGGCGGGTCGCTGACCGCCGCGCATCCGGGGGGGGTGGAGCCCGCATCCCGGATCGCGATCCCCGACTGCGGGTCTTCCCGTTTACGGTCTTCACCGCGCAGTGCGAGCGGCGTGGCTGGACGACGGCTATAATCCTCTTCCACCGCCGCACCCGTCATGTCGATCCTCAAGCTGCGCGGGGCAGACGCCCTCTCCACGTTTCGTCGCGAAAAACTGAACACCGGGCTCCGCCGGATATCCCCGGCGCTGCGCGTGGAAGGTGCGGAATACTGGCATTTCGTCGAGATCGATCGTGCGCTCGCGCCCGGTGAGCGGACCGTTCTCGAGCGCCTCCTCACTTACGGAGAACCGGCGCCGGCGCGGCAGGGGACAACGCTGGTCGTGGTGCCCCGCATCGGCACGATTTCCCCTTGGTCATCCAAAGCGACCGACATCGCCCGGAATTGCGGGCTCGCCGCCGTGCGCCGGGTCGAGCGGGGGGTGGCCTATTGCATCGCCGGCGCCGCACTGTCATCGCGCGACGCGACGGCGGCGCTGCTGCACGATCGAATGACCGAGTGCGTGCTCGATTCGATCGAGGCGGCCGATGCGCTGTTTCACCACTTCATGCCACGCCCCCTGCAGCATGTCGACCTGGTCGGCAGCGGGCGCAAGGCGCTCGAGGACGCCGACCGGACCCTCGGCCTCGCGCTGTCGGCGGACGAGATCGGGTATCTCGCCGTGCTTTTCGCGCGCATGGGGCGCAACCCCACGGATGTGGAGCTCACGATGTTCGCCCAGGCGAACTCCGAGCATTGTCGCCACAAGATCTTCAACGCCGAGTGGAACCTCGACGGAGAGCGGGCGCCGCACACGCTTTTCCAGATGATCCGGGCCACGCATGCTGCCAACCCGGCGGGGACCATCGTCGCCTACGAGGACAATGCCGCGATCATGGAAGGGCGCGGTACGCGGCGCTTCTTTGCCGGTGCGGACGGTCGCTACGCATACGTGGAGGAACCCACCCAGATCCTGATGAAGGTGGAGACCCACAATCACCCGACTGCCATTTCGCCGTTTCCGGGTGCGGCGACCGGCGCCGGCGGCGAAATACGCGACGAGGGCGCGACCGGTCGCGGGGCGAAGCCCAAGGCCGGGCTGTGCGGGTTCTCGGTCTCGAATCTGCAGATTCCCGGATACAGCGAACCCTGGGAGCGCGATTACGGGCGACCGGAGCGGATCGCCTCGGCACTGGACATCATGCTCGAAGGACCCATCGGCGCGGCGTCGTTCAACAACGAGTTCGGCCGGCCGAATCTCACGGGGTATTTCCGCGCGTTCGAACTCGTGGCAGGCGGCGTCGTCCGCGGCTATCACAAGCCCATCATGATCGCGGGAGGCGTCGGAAACGTCCGGGCCGGCCATGTACACAAGCTGGCGATGCCGCCCGGAACGCTGCTGATTCAGCTGGGGGGGCCGGGAATGCTGATCGGCATGGGTGGCGGAGCCGCGTCGAGCATGAATTCGGGCGCGAACGTCGCGGAGCTGGACTTCGATTCCGTGCAGCGCGGCAACGCCGAGATGCAGCGACGCGCACAGGAGGTGATCGACGCCTGCTGGGCCCGGGGAGCGGCGAGCCCGATCCTGTCGATTCACGATGTCGGCGCGGGCGGCCTGTCCAACGCGTTGCCGGAGCTTGCCTACTCGGCGGGGCGGGGCGCCCGGATCGACCTGCGTGCGGCGCCAAGCGAGGAACCCGGGATGACGCCGCGGGAGGTGTGGTGCAACGAAGCCCAGGAGCGTTATGTGCTCGGCATTGCGCCGGAGCGGCTCGCGGAGTTTCGCGCGCTCTGCGAGCGCGAGCGCTGTCCCTTTGCGGTCCTTGGCGAAGCAACCGACGTCGGACGCCTGGTCGTGACCGATCCGCATTTCGGCAATGCGGCCGTCGACATGGATCTCGAGGCGATACTCGGCAAGCCCCCGCGGATGCTGCGCGATGCATGGCGACTCAAGCCCGCGCTCGACACGCTGGAACTGGCGGACACCGACCTGGGCGAGGCGTGCCGCCGCGTGCTGCGCGCGCCGACCGTTGCGAACAAGACCTTTCTCGTGAGCATCGGCGATCGCTCCGTGGGCGGGCTGTGTGCACGGGATCAGATGGTCGGACCGTGGCAGGTTCCGGTGGCGGATTGTGCCGTGACGCTCGCCGGATTCGAGACCACCGCGGGCGAGGCGTTCGCGATGGGCGAGCGGGCCCCGCTCGCCTTGATCAGCCCGGAGGCGTCGGGGCGCATGGCCGTTGGGGAGGCGATCACCAATCTCGCGGCCGCGCCGATCGCGACGCTGGCGTGCGTGAAGCTCTCGGCGAACTGGATGGCGGCGGCGGGATCCGCGGGCGAGGATGCGGCGCTCTACGAGACAGTCCGGGCGGTTGCGCTCGATCTCTGCCCGCAGCTCGGCATTTCGATTCCGGTCGGCAAGGATTCGCTGTCCATGCGCACGACGTGGTCGGAGAACGGGATCGAAAAGGCGGTGATCGCGCCGCTTTCCCTGATCGTGTCGGCATTTGCGCCGTGCGAGGATGCGCGCACCGTGTTGACGCCGCAGCTTCGCTCGGATGGCGGGCCGAGCGATCTCATCCTGATCGACATTGCACGCGGGCGAAACCGGCTCGGCGGCTCGGTCCTTGCCCAGGTGTACGGGCAGGTCGGCAGCACCGCGCCCGATGTGGATGATCCGGTCTCGCTGAAGGCGTATTTCGACACGATCCAGGCCCTCAACCGGGCAGGGCGGATCATGGCCTACCATGACCGCTCCGACGGGGGAGTGTTCGTCACGCTCTGCGAGATGGCTTTCGCCGGGCGGACCGGCGTGACGGTCAATCTCGACGTGCTGGCGTACGACCCGATCGCACATGATGTCGAAGGAAACGAGCACCGCCCGGAGCTCATGCAGGGCCGCGATCTCGAGCGTGTGCTCGGCGCCCTTTTTGCGGAAGAGCTCGGGGCGGTGATCCAGGTGCGCTGCGACGATCGCCCGGCCGTGATCCATGCTTTGCACGAAGCCGGCCTCGTGGGTCACGTCATTGGCCACCCTAACGTGGACGACGAGATCCGGCTGATCCGCAATGCCCGGCCGGTCCTGGTTCAGTCGCGCGCGGCACTGCAGCGGGAATGGTCCACGGTGACGTTTCGCATGCAGGCGCTGCGCGACAATCCGGACTGCGCCGCGGAGGAATTCGAACGCGTCCTCGATGCGGGCGATCCGGGATTGTCGGCCGTGGTCACGTTCGATATTGCGGAAGATATCGCGGCGCCATACCTGGCGTCGCACCAGCGGCCACGAGTCGCGATTGTTCGCGAGCAGGGGGTGAACGGACAGGTCGAGATGGCCGCCGCATTCGAGCGCGCCGGATTCGAGGCGTGCGACGTGCACATGACTGACATCATCGGCGGCCGGATCTTGCTCGCCGACTACAAGGGATTTGCCGCATGCGGCGGATTCTCATATGGTGACGTGCTGGGTGCCGGGGAGGGCTGGGCGAAGTCGGTGCTCTTCAATCCGCGCGCGCGGGAGGAATTCGCGGCGTTCTTTGCCCGCACGGATACCTTTGCGCTCGGTATATGCAACGGCTGCCAGATGATGTCGAACCTGCATGAGCTGATTCCAGGCGCATCGGACTGGCCGAAGTTCCTGCGCAATCGATCCGAGCAGTTCGAGGCGCGATTCGTGACCGTCGAGGTGGCCGACTCGCCGTCCATTTTCTTTCGCGGCATGGCCGGTAGCCGCTTGCCGGTCGTCGTCTCGCATGGCGAGGGACGCGCCGCATTCGGGTCGCCGGATGCGCGGATGCGCGCGGCCGTGGCGCTCCGCTTCGTTGACAACCGCGGTGCGCCGACGAAAATCTATCCGCTCGATCCGAACGGCGCCGAGGGCGGCGTGACGGGGGTCACGACGGCCGATGGCCGGTTCACGATCCTCATGCCCCACCCCGAGCGGGTCTTTCGCACCGTGCAGATGTCGTGGCATCCGGAAGCCTGGGGCGAGGACAGCCCCTGGATGCGCATGTTCCGGAATGCGCGGGTGTGGGTCGGCTGAGAGGTTCCGGGCCGGCCATGAAGCGTGACGCAGCTGCAGAACACGTATCGAGGTGCCTGGTGCGAGGAACGAACGATCGGCGAGAAAGACGGCAGAGGAGGCGACAGAATGAGCAATAAGAATGTCGTGCAGCTGAACGCGCGAGGCCCGCTTTATTTCGAGGGCGACGTGGAGGTGCTCGACGCCGAGGGCAATCTCGTTCGCAAGGAGTCGGGTGTCTGGTTGTGCCGGTGCGGCAATTCAAAGGACAAGCCGTTCTGCGACAGCAGCCACATCGCCGCGGGTTTTCCCGACGACGGGGTGTTCATCCCGAAAGGGGGTGACGCGCCCGATGGCGGCGGGCCGCTGCGCGTCGTGCCGGTGCCGAACGGCCCGTTGATGGTGCAAGGTCCCGTGACCATTTACGGCGCCGACGGGGCGGCCGGATTCGGGGGCGACAAGTGCCGCCTCTGCCGCTGCGGAAGCTCGCTCGACAAGCCGTTCTGCGACGGCTCGCACCGGAAGATCGGCTTTACGACGTGAGGCGCGATTTGCCCGCGCCATATCAGTAACCCGCGAGCGCTATTCGATCTTCGCCTTCGCGCGCAGCTCGGTGATGTTCTTCTCGAGGGCCTGTTGCTGGAGGCGCTCCGTGAGCTGCGGCTTCACCTCGTCGAAACTGGGAAACCGCGCCGGGCGCACGTCTTCGAGCAGAATGATGTGCCAGCCGAACCGCGACTGAACCGGCTGCTCGGTGTATTTCCCTTTCTCCAGCTTGACCATGGCATCCGAGAAGGGTTTGACGTACCCGGCCGGCGAGTTCCACTCCAGAGCTCCGCCATTGGCTTTCGACCCCGGATCCTTGGATGCGCTGGCGAGATCCGCGAATTTCTCGCCCTTTTTCAGCCTGGCGATGATCGCTTTCGCTTCGTCCTCCTTCTCGACCAGGATGTGGCGCGCCTTGTATTCCTTGTCGCCCACGCCCGCCCGGATGCGATCGTATTCGGCCTTCAGGGAGGCGTCAGTCACCGGATGGGTCTTGGCGAAGTCGTCGCGATACGCCAGCGAAATAATCTG
>JAABRB010000258.1 GCA_011391185.1 Betaproteobacteria bacterium | reverse complement strand
ACATGGTGCACGCATACCGAGTACTCTACGTGCGGCTTTTCGACGACCGGGCCATCGCGGCGCGCGTGCGGGCAAAGCTCGCGTACATGGGGCCGCCGCTATACCGCGGCACTTACACTTCGCGCGAAATCGCCATCATCGTGTGGCGGCTCGTGATCCGAGGCCTCCTGCCGGGTGGCCCACGCCGGATCTTCCATTTCCTGCGCAGCCTGCCGCTCGCAGCGCCGCGGCGCATTCCGCAGGCGATTCTCGACTGGATCGCCGCCCTCGCGATGCACGACTACGTGCGCCGTCATTTTGACGCGGGGACGATAAGCAATGCTGCGAAGGTGAATCGTCTCGGCAATGCGCTCACGCGTGCGCTGGCGCGCTACTTGCGCGATGGCAAGGTCGCCCTCTCGTTCGAGCGCGTCGCGGCGCACCTGCCGTCCTTCAGCCTGGCGGTGAAGGACTGGCCGGACCGGCGGTTCTTCGCGCGTGCCGCGCGGCCGCTGGTGCGCATTCTGCGGCACACGTCGGCGACGCTGACGCTGCGGATCGAGGCGTTCTGCGAGCACGATCGCATCCACCTCGAGCGTCTGTTGCGGCGGCTTGCGCGATACGGCGACCGGATCTCGGTCGTCGTGAACGAGGGACTGCGCGAGCTGGTGCGCGTGGATTCGTCACGGTTTCATGTGGTGCTTTCCGGTCCGGCGCCAATCGGTGCGCTGTGACGAAAACGAAATCCCCGGGGCGTTGCGCCCCGGGGTCGCGGCGCCAGAGCGCCGCGGCGGCGGGCCTCAGCTCACCGTAACCTTCTTCGCAGCGGTGCCGGCCTTCTTGGGAAGCCTGAGGGTCAGCACGCCGTCCGCATAAGCGGCGTCGGCCTTCGCGTCGTCCACTTCGTGATCGAGTGTGAAACCGCGATAAACGCTGCCGTAGTACCGCTCGCTCCGAACGACCCGTTTGCCTTCCTTCTCTTCTTTCTGCTGCTTCACTTCCGCCGAGATGGCGACCGTGTTGCCTTCGATCGAGATGTTGATGTCCTCTTTCCTGACACCCGGGATCTCGGCTTTCACCGTGTAGGCCCCGTCGTCCTCGGACACGTCCACCTTGATCTGCGGCTCGGTCTCGAGCCCGGCCCATACCGGCCGAATGCCGAATTCCTTCAAGAACTCATCCGCGCCGCCCCATGGGCGAAACTGGACCATTTCGCGGAATGGATTCCACCGAGTGAGTTGCCGTGTCATACGCTCACCTCCTTCCTGCTTGATTACCAACTTCCGATACAACCATAGACCGCCGCGCGCCGGGCGTATTGACCCGGATCAAGGAAGGTGTCGGGCTGCGCACCCGTTTTTCACGCAGCGAGAGGAATCGCGCAGGCGTCGGTCTGGCGCGCGAGCGCGACGAGACCGGCCGGTCGGTTGGCAGCGAGCCAATCGGCATCGGAAAGCGCGCGACGCCAGGCCCTGGCACCCGTCTGGCCGTGATACAGGCCGACCATGTGCCGGGTAATCTGGCGGAGGCTGCCGCCCGCGGCGATGTGCCGCTCCGCGTGCGGGACGATTGCCTCGACCACGTCCAGCCGGGCGCGCGGAATTGCAGGCTCCCCGAAGTAGCGCGTGTCGAACTCGGCGAGCAACCACGGGTTGTGATATGCCGCACGGCCGAGCATGACCCCGTCTACGCAGGCGAGGTGCCCGTCGATCTCTTCCGGCGTCGAGATGCCGCCATTCACCACGATTTCAAGGCCGGGGAGCGCGCGCTTCAGGCGGTGAACCATGTCGTACCGGAGCGGCGGCACTTCACGGTTCTCCTTGGGCGAGAGACCCTTCAGCCAGGCATTGCGGGCATGCACCAGGAATGTGCGGCACCCGGCGCGCGCCAGCGTCTCGACGAACCGACACATGAATCCGTAGTCCTCCACACGATCGATTCCGACGCGATGCTTGACCGTGACCGGAATCGAGACCGCGTCCTGCATCGCCTTGACGCAGTCCGCGACCAGATCCGGTTCTGCCATCAGGCACGCGCCGAATGCGCCGCGCTGCACCCGCTCGGAGGGGCAGCCGCAATTGAGATTTATTTCCGCGTAGCCCCAACGTTCGGCGAGTCGCGCACAGGCCGCCAGCGCATCGGGTTCTGAGCCACCAAGCTGCACCGCAACAGGCTGTTCCGCGGGATCGAAATCGAGGTGCCGCGCGACCTCCCCGTGCAGCAGCGCGCCGGTGGTCAGCATTTCCGTGTAGAGCCAGGTCCGCCGGGTGAGCAGTCGATGAAAAAAGCGGCAGTGCCGGTCCGTCCAGTCCATCATCGGCGCCACCGCGAGGCGATGCGAAGCGTTCGCGTGCATGCCGAATTCTACCTGCGGGTTCCGGGCCGGGCAGGAGTCGCCCGATGAAAAGTGCTGACGTCTCAGCGATCTACTCAATCGCGCGCGCTTCGCTGCATCGAATCCGGCTGATACATGCCAGGCGAGTTGCCTTTGGCATAAGCGTTCAATTGACCGACAGCGTTGACGTGAGTGAGTGCTTCGTCGCGTCGAAAGGCCAGCCGTACGGTACGAATATTCTCCAGTGTCTCATTGCTGGTGCGCGATGGAATCGGAAACCGAGTGGTGCGATGCGATTGGCGCGTTTCTTGTTTGGTAAAAATTATCGTTCGCATAAAAAATTGATTGCATTGCGTTGCGGAGATGAGAGTAGCATTCCGACTTCGTTAACGAATACGCGCGCGCAAAGATCGGCACCATCTTCGCGCAAGCTTCGCGCAGTGTTCGCAGAGACGGAGAAGGTTGAGCGCAATGGTCGCGCGCCGGAACATCGGCGGCGCGGAAAAGGACAAGGCGCCCTGAACAGGGCCGACGCTCGTGAGGAGGACGCATGGGGAAGATCAAGCGTGCCGCATCGGCGGCAGCGCCGCGCGCTCGAATCGCATCGCGCGCGAAATCGACTGAAGATCAATCCAACGAGTCCTTCGCTCCAAAACGCGACGCGCCGCGCCTCGGCACGGAGAATGGCGCAGGCCAGGAGAAGCGGTCGATGCTTGCCGCGGACGATGGCGTGCTCGACGAGTGGCTCGAACCTGACGAGGATGAGGCCGAAGACCTCGATCAATGGCTGCACGAGCACGGTGCGGATGGCGGCAGCGACGATTTGAGCCGCTGATCCGGCGCACCACGGTGCGCTTTTTCGTAACTTGCTGATTCGAAAGATTGCGTGGCCGGTTCGCGCGGCAAGCGCGTTCCTGCGTGCCCCCATTCACGACCATCGCAGCTGGGGAAAGGGGAATGCATCCATGGCAAGTAAGATCCGCAGGGTGGTGACGGGTCATGACGCGCAGGGCCGCGCCGTCTGCATTGTCGACGGCTTCGCCACCAACATCCTGCAGCGTCCGAACCGACCCGGCGTCACGCTGACGAATCTCTGGAAGAACGATCGGGTTCCGACCGAGTACGACGGCGCGACCGAGACGGTCGACGGCCCGTTCGTACTGCACCCGCCCCGGGGCGGAGTGGTCTGCCGGGTGGTCGAGTTCGAGCCGGAGGATCCCGAAGTGCTCAAGACGCTCGATGGCAAGGCCGCGTTTGCGGAGATGGGCGCGGCACACGCCGTGGTCGAGAACGCACGCCATCCGTTCATGCACCGGACGGACTCGGTCGACTACGCGATCGTCATGCGGGGCGAGATCACCATGCTGCTTGACGAGAGCGAGGTGCATCTCAAGGCGGGTGATGTCCTCGTTCAGCGCGGCACCAACCACGCCTGGTCCAACCGCGGAAAGGAAACCTGCCTGATCGCGTTCATCCTGGTCGATGCGGTCGCGAAGCACGACTCGACGTCCGGCTGACGTCCGGGCGCGGCGAGTCTATAGTGGCATGAGGGCCGCGGCCGGCGGCGAACATCGCCGGGCGTCGGGAAGCAGGTCACTCGTCGTACTCGTCGTTCAATCTAGTATTCGCACCGCGCCTCATTGAGAGGGAAGCCCATGATCGGTACGAGCTGGATCAGAGAGCAGGGCATGCAGGATGCCCTGTTGGTCGACGCCTTGCGTCGACGCGCGTTGGACGACGTGCCGCTGTGGCGGCGCAAGTTTCCCGAGCGCGCGGCGGCGATGAAGCACTGGAACGACCTCGTTCCGCTGCGCGACGGGCCCCTCGCTCCGAACCGGGTCGCGGTCACCGACCTCGCCGCCATGAACGAGGACATCAAGCGCCGCGGACGCGAGTTGGGCGCCGCCGACGTCGGCATGACGGCGCTCAGACCCGAGTTCATCGAGCTCGGCGTGGATCTCCCGCACCAGAACGTCATCGCCGTCATCTGCTACGAGGACTACGCGAAGGCGCTCGAGAGCCCCGACGCCGTGGACCTGGAGGCGATGCGTACGTACGCGCGATGCGCGGACGTCGCCACCGAGCTCGCGCGGCAGATCCGGGAAGAGCTGGGCTACCCGGCGGTGGCGCACCACAACGGCTCGTTCCAGATCCAGGCGATTCCGGTCTTCCACCAGGTGGGGTTCGGCGAGCTCGGCCGCCACGGCAGCCTGATCCATCCGGAGCTCGGCGCCAATTTCCGGCCGGGGTTCGTGACCACCGATCTGCCGGTCGCTTACGACCAGCCGCGCGAGTTCGGCGTGCAGGACTACTGCATGAACTGCAATCTGTGCCGCAACAATTGCCCCGGCGACGCCGTGCCGGACGACTACATCGTGACCGAGGGGATCAAGCGCTGGCTGATCGACATCGACAAGTGCTACCCCATCTCCCGTTTTCGCGAGTCCTATTGCCACATCTGCATCGATGTATGCCCCTACATCTACAAGGAAAACGGCGACGCGCCGAAACGCGACATGTTCCGCCGGTACATGAAGATCCGGAAGGAGGAGGGCTATAAAACCCCCAAAGGAGAGCGTTAGCGCGCATTCCTATCGCAACATCGAGGCCGAAGGGCGCTCGACCCGCACGCCGCCGGCGCTGGCGGTGCTGGGCGAGGCCGCATTGCGTGTCCTCGCGCGCGACGGGACGCGCGTCGCGGACGCCGGAAATCCGGACCGTGACGCGTGGCGGTTCGAGACCCGGACGCCGAACGGAATGAAATTCGAGGTCCGCTGTACCGGCCCGGACCTGCCGGAGACGCTACCCGTGGAAGTCGTGCTTGCCTCGGAGATCCCCAGGCGCCCCGACTGGCAGGGACGCTACCGGCTCGTCGTCGCGCCGCCGCTGGTGGTCTTCGATATCAGCTGGACCCCTGGCGAACCATTGCGAATCATGAATTTCAGCCGCGGCGAGTGGGAGGATCGGCTCCTGAAGCTGGCTCGCTGACTCGGTGCGGTCGGCCTCAGGAGGCGGTGGCCCGCTTG
>JAABRB010000257.1 GCA_011391185.1 Betaproteobacteria bacterium | reverse complement strand
CAAGGAGGCGAGCCGCGAGATCGTCTACGGCATGCCCTATGACGAATGGCGCAAGCGCTATCAGCGCGAGGCCAGCGCAGAGCAGAAGGCGGCATTCGAAAAATCGCATCCCGACCACCACCACTAGCCTCATCAAATAACGTCGATCAGGGGGGCCCGCGATGGCCGTGCAGACCAGCTTTGCCAAGGGCCAGCTCAAGGCCTTCGTTCAACGCATCGAGCGGCTGGAGGAGGAGCGGAGGACGTTGGGCGACGACATCCGGGAGGTCTATGCCGAGGCCAAGGCCGCGGGCTTCGACGTCAAGGCCATGCGCGTGGTGGTGCGGCTTCGGAAGCAGGACACCGACGAGCGCAACGAGCACGAGGCGCTGGTCGAGCTTTACCGCGAGGCGGTCGGGCTTGGGGGCTAGCCGGGATACCGGCCCATTTTGCCTGTTTCATCACGCACGCGTGACGGCATCGGCATTGACCTTGATGCGCCACCTTTCGATTGCACGCTAGATTGATCGCCGGCGCGGTAGCGCAGATCGGGAGACGCCCATGTCGAAGTCCACGTCCATGAAGCTCGATCGCCGTAGCGTGATCCTGGCCGGCACCGCGCTCCTCGGCACGGCGATGCTGCCCAATGCAGTTGCGGCGCAAGCCGGCCTTTCACCCGCCGCCGATTTTCTGGCGAGCACGCGCAAATTCCTCTCGAGCCTCGAGCCCGACAAGCTCAAGGCCGCTTCGTTCGCCTGGGACGGGCCGGAATGGCGCGGCTGGAATTATTTCGGCGTCGGCGGCTACGCCAAGCCGGGCCTGCGGCTCGAACAGATGACCGCCCCGCAGAAAGCCGCGGCCTGGGACCTGCTCATGACTCTGTTGTCGCCGGGCGGCATCGAGAAGACCAAGAACGTGATGACGTTGCAGGACGTGCTCGCGGCGCAAGGCAACGGCGCCGGCCAGCGTTCTTCGGAGCGGTTCTCGTTCTCCGTCTTCGGCACCCCGTCCGAGACCGGCGCCTGGGGCTTCCGGGTCGAGGGTCATCACCTTACCCAGTCGATCGCCGTGCGCGACGGCCGCATCGTTTCGGTGACGCCGTCCTCGTTCTCGTCCTATCCCAACCGTGTCACCTCGGGAAAACACGCGGGCCCGGTGACGCTCAAGAACGAGGAGGCCTTGGCGCGGCGGCTGATCGGCGATCTGGCTCCACGGCTGCAGGCGCGCGCCCGCTTATCGGATACGCACCTCTACAACATCATGTCCTATGCGGGACGCGAGCGCGCCAACGCGCAGAAGGTGGGTCTCGCCGCCGCCGAATTCGGCTCGGCGCAGCGCGATCTGATTTGGCAGCTCATCGAGACCTACGCGGTCGAACATTTGTCGCCGGCGCTTGCCGCCGCCCAGAAGGCGCGCGTCCGCTCCGGCGATCGGGAGGCCGTGCATTTTGCCTGGTACGGCCCCAACACGCCGGAACGGGCGTTCGGCTACCGCGTGATCGCCGATGGCTTCGTGATCGAGATGGGCTCGGTGGATCCGGCGGCCCAGCACCTGCACACGATCTATAACGACCTCGGCAACGTGCTTGGGCGGACGGCCTGATTCGTATGGCGGAAGGCGACAACATAGAGACCAAGGCCCAAGCTCTACTCCCGGAGCATTATTGCCTGTTCGACACGGCCATCGGCCCTTGTGGGGTGGCCTGGAGCGAGCGGGGCCTGACGCGGGTGCAGCTTCCCGAAGCGGATCGGGACTCGACCGAGCGGCGTCTGAAAGCGCGATCAGGGGGCACGCGCTCCGATGATCCGCCGTCTCAAATCAAACGATTGATTGCGGAAATCCAGCGCTACGCTACGGGCGAGCGGGCCGACTTCTCATCGGTTGTTCTTGATTTGTCGAAGGTCGGCCCGGTCGACCGGGAAATCCAAGTTGCAGCGCGTTCGATCGGCTGGGGCGCGACCGCGACCTACGGCGATCTCGCACGCCAGACCGGGACGCCGGGAGACGCACGCGGCGTCGGGCAGGCGATGTCGCGCAACCCGATGCCGATCGTCATTCCTTGTCACCGGGTGTTGGCCAAGGGCAACAAGCTCGGCGGCTTCTCCGCCTATGGCGGGACGGTCACGAAGGAAAAACTGCTGGCGCTGGAAGGCGTGCATGTCGGCGACGACGCGCCGCTATTGCCGGGCTTGTTTTCGAACGAGCGTCGGAGCGCCTAGTTCAGGCGGGCGAGCAACGATCCGGTCGCGCTGCGGCCGAAGGCTACGACCGGGATCGGTGCGATGGCCGGGCCGGAAAAGCGGGCCGTAGGCGGCGCCTCGGCGAGATCGCGTCCGAAGGCGATGCGTAGCGCAGCGTGCGCCGGGTCGATCAGCCCGCGCGCCTTGAAGTCGGGGTGATACAGCTCGGCCACGAACTGCATCATCGGCCCGTGCATGAGATCGGCCGGCGCCATCGCGGCGAGAGCGAATTCCCGTTGCGTCGTCGGAGCCGGTACGGTCGCGCGCACGAAGCGCTGCGGCAGCGGCACTTGCGCTCCGCCGAGCGGCCTTGCCGCCGGTGCGTAGGCGAGCGTCGATCCGGCCGGTTGCGCCGCCGGGCGCCCGACGATCGCTTCGGGCAGCGAAGCGGTGATCTCGATATCGTCCGGTCGCGGACGCGGCAGCGGAATGATCGACGCCATTGTCATGGGTTTCGTCTCGGGCGCGGGAGCGCCGGCGGGCCCGGTCGGCCAAGCCAATTGTGGCGTCTGCTGCGCGGGAATCGTTGGCGCCAACGCCGCGCTCGCAATCGGGCGCGGCAAACCGGCGACGGGTGGCGGCGTGCTTCCGGGCGGCGGCGGACCGGCGGTGAGCGAAGCGACGGCCGGCAGGCGCCGGCGCGGAGCAGCGGTCGTCTCTTCCTCTTCCTCATCGGCCTTGCCGAACAGCGAGGCGATGAAAGTCTTCGCGCGCCCGGTTACGCTCGGCCGCTCCGGAGTTTCGATCTCGACCGCGTCCGGTCCGGGAGCGCCGCGCGACGCGAGCGCGATCTGACCGGGACGGGCGCCGCGCTTCTCGAGCGCGGCGAGCGCGATGTCGTAGCCGGACATCGGCTTGCCGTCGGCCGGCAGATGCACGGTCTTGCCGTTGGGGAAGACGCGGGCGAGCTGATCGCGGGTCATGCGCGGCCAATGGCGGATGCCGCCGGTGTCCATGTGTACGAAGGGCGAGCCGGAGGTCGGATAGAAGCCGACGCCGCCGCGCTCCATGCGCAGCCCGGCGATGCGCAGATCCGAAAGTTCGACGCCGGGGATGTAGAAATCGATGGCCTTGCCCATCATGTGCTGGCTGAAACGGGCGACGCCGCGGCCGCGCTTGCGCAGCATCGCGTTGGTCTGCGGCGAGCGATAGGCGGAGACGATGGTGACCGGCTCCTTGGCGTCGACCTCGCGATGGATCTCCCACAACAGATCGAACAGCTGCGGGTCCATGCGCGTGGGTTCGTCGCGCCGCCAGTCGCGCAAGAGCCAGTTGATCTTTTCGAGCCCCTGGGGATCGTAGCGGCCTTCGCGCTTGAAGGTGACGGTGAGCATCTCGCCGGTATGCATGTGATGGAACGAGAGCTCGCGCGTGTCGCCATTGGCGATTGCGTTCTCAAGATTGCCAGCGGATGCGAAAGCGAAGATAGCCGCCAAGCCCGCCACGGTGAGCGGACGAATGAACCGGTCGCTGAGGATATGTCGTCCGGAGCTTGCTATCGGCACGAACCCGTCCCGTGGCGTGTCGAATTGGGCGAACCCGCGCGGCCCCCACCGGCCGCAAACAGGCTGAATGCAGTGTTACCGGGCGGAGTTAACGGCTGATTGCCAATACCGCCCCCTTTTGAAGGGGTAGCGGCGGATCGTGGCGAAAAGGTGCCTCTGAACGGGCGATAGCTGTGGATTACCGGGGCAATCCAAAGGCTTGCGGCCCCTTGCTGAGCAAGGGGCCGCGCCAAGCCGATCATCAGAACCGGGTTAGCGGCTCAGGAACCAGTTGAAGAAGTTGCCGCCCCGGCCGGCAAAGCGATCGTCCGGCAGGCGCAGGGCGTCGCGGTTGATGGTCGTAGCCGGGCGCCGCTCGACTGCGATGTCGGCGACCCGCCGCTCGTTGCCCTTGAGCACGGCGAGCAGCCGCGCGTCGCGCCCATAGATGTCCTCGCGGATTTGCAGCGTGCCGGCGTCATCGACGAACGCGCTCTGGTAGGTGAGGTGGACCGGGATCTGGGCCGGGAGGCGGATATCGACCTCGCCGGGGCCGAACATCTTGCGGATCCGGTCCTGCGTATAGCCTTCCCTCGGCAGCGCGATCGACAACAGCACCTCGGCGTATTTCACCGGGTCCAGCACGCGCATGCAGCCGTGACTAAAGGCGCGCTTGTCGAGGGTGAACAGTTTCTTGTCCGGCGTGTCGTGCTGGTACACGAGAAACTTGTTCGGGAAGTTGAAGCGGATGCGCCCGAGAGCGTTGTTGTCGCCCGGCGGTTGGTAGATATGGATCGTGCCGTCCGGGTTGCGCGTGAGCTTGAGCCCGATGCGATCCATCGCCTGCGGGTCTTGCTGCAGCGCCGGCAGGTATTCGTTCTGGATGATCGAGGGCGGCACGTTCCAGGTCGGGTTGACGGTGATGTGCGTCATCATCGCGCTGGTGATCGGCGTCGCCAAGTTGCCCGGCTTGCCGACGACGATCCGCGTGGTCCAGACCATCTGATGGTCACGCACGACCTTCAGCGTGTAGTCCGGGATATTGACCATCACGTAGACCTTGCCGAGGTCGCGCGGCGCCCAACGCCAGCGTTCCATGTTGGCGATGATGACATCTGCGTCGCGCTCGCGGCGCGGCCCGTTGAATGCTTCGATGGTGGCGGCGTTGAGATTGCCGCTCGCCTGGATCTTGCGCTGCGTCTGGAACCGCTTCACCGTTTCGGCGAGCTGCTTGTCGTAGGTGTCGTCCCCGGGGACCCCGAGCCGCTCGCGCAACAGCGCCACGCGCGCGTCGCGCATCGGCTTCTTCGGATCGACCTTGAGCAGCGGGCCGCCCGGAATCGGTTTCGGGCCCACGTCGGCGGCCCGTCCGCGCGCATCGGCGAGCTTGGCCTTCAGCGCTTTGTAAGCGGCGTGCGGCGGGTTATGGCCGTCGAGCGCCTCGGCCACGTTCTTGGCGTTGGCTATCTGCGCCAGCACTTCGGCGGGCTCCGGCGCGGTCGGGTAATAGAGGATGTCATAGGTGATGCGCGAGAAGTGCACGCGGCCGGTCTGCGCATGGCGCGCGAAGTCGAAGATCGCCGCGGTGAACTTGAGCTCGGCCTCGGCGAGGCCGTCGGCGTCGGCGATGGCCTTGAAGTT
>JAABRB010000256.1 GCA_011391185.1 Betaproteobacteria bacterium | reverse complement strand
GGCGATGCCCCCTTCTATATCCCCCGAATCAGCGCCGCCCGATCAGGCAGGCAACGCCTGATCGGTCGCCGCACGCCGAGACGAAAAAGGGGGCGATGCCCCCTTCTATATCCCCCGAATCAGCGCCGCCCGATCAGGCAGGCAACGCCTGATCGGTCGCCGCACGAAAGTGGAGATTCGCGTTCGGCTCGCGCCCGATCCGGTCGAAGAGCCGCGCGAGCTCGAGATGCGTGGCGCGCGACGCCGTTTGCGATAGGCTCGCTTCGAGATAGCTCTGGGCCTTGCCCCAGAGTTCCTGGTGCGCGCACAGTTTCCCCAGCGCGAGGAGCAGCGAGGCGTCGTGCGGCCGATCCTTCAGCCAGCGCTCGGCCTGCTCGATGCGCTCGAGCGTGTTCTCGTCCTGGCACTCGGCAAACAGCAGCGCGAGCTCTGGCACCCATTCCCGATTGAGGACATCGGTGAGCACGCGATGCGCCTGCTTGCATCCGCCAAGTCCGAGGAATTGCCGCGCGGCGGTCGCGGCGACGCGCGGCTCTCTTCGCTCCGCTGTCGGCAGATCGCTCCAGAATGCCTGCAGCGTGTCCATATCCACGGCCTTGCGCTTGAGGGTCTCGACGGCCGCAGTGATGCGCAGCGATTCAGCGGTTTCCGGCGGGAGCGCGTCGCGCTTCTCGAGCAGACGCACGATGCGGAGCACCTCTTCCCAGTTCTGCAGTCCCTGCTCCGCCCGCATGAGTAGCCGCATGGTGGCGACCTGCTTGGGACGCTTGGCGTCCAGCTCGCGCAGAACTTCGCGCGCCTCCTCGAAGCGGCGCTCGTCGAGCAGGAGTTCCGCGCGCGTGGCGAGCCGCGCTTCGAGGGAATCGCCCGGGGCGCCGGCCGCGCGCTCGAGCCATCGATCGCGCTCTTCGCCGTCGCGCATCTGGTGCGCGGCCCGCGCCGCGGTGAGCGCCGCCAACGCGGGCGTCTCGTCGAGATCGTAGGCCCGGCGGGCGAGCTTCTGCGATTTGTCGTAGCGTCCTTCGAGCAGCATCTGCGTCGCGCCGCGCAACGCCTCACGGCCGCGATTCTGCCGCCAGCGCCTGCGGAGAACCGAGACCTGCGCAGGCATGCGCAAGGTGTGGGAAACCAGTCGCAGCAGCCAGTACACTACGAGAAAGACAAGCACGATCGCGGCGACCGCCAGCGTGAGCGAGACTTCGATCCGGTAGGGCGGTGTCACGACCACGACGTAGCCGGCGTCATGACGCAGGAACATCGCGGCGGCTGCGGCGAGCGCGGCGATGATGATGAACCAGAAGAGCTGCCGCATCGGCTTATTGCTTAGCTTTTCTCACGCGGCTGGCGGAGCCGGCGCGCCATGTTGAGGCTCTCGGAAAGGCTCGGCAGCTCGACCTGGACGGCGGCGCCGTCGAGCTGCTTCAGCGCCTCGGCCGCGCTCGTCACCGATTTGGCACGGGGATCGAAGTAACGGTCGATCCACTCCCGCGCCTGCAAGATGTCACTGCGGAACAACCGTTCGTTGCGCTGAAGCAGCGCCACCCGCGCATGCAGCAGCCGGAGCTTCACGTTCTCGCGCAGGAAATACGCCTGTTCGGGCGCGAGCAGGCGCGGATCGTTGACGTCGATCCGCTGGACGCGCACGAGGCTCTTGACTTCGCTCCAGGCCGACGCCGCGATACGCTCCCACCAGCGTTCGAGCTGCGGAGCAGCCGGCGGCGCGGCGCCCGTTTTCTGCTCCTCGCTGCGGAGCGGCAGCTTCTCGACGGATTCGATCACGTCGTCGAGGCGCAGCGTGAGCCCCGCGACATCCAGATTCGGGGCGGCCTTGAGTCGCTCGATGTCGTGCTGGATCAGCTTGCGAAGCGCGCCGAGCTCGACCCGGTCGGCGCGGGCGAGCCGGGCTTCGATCTCCTGCAGCGCAGCCAGCGCGCTCGAGACGTTTCCGGCGAGGTGCAGCTGCTGGGAGGCGATCTGGAGGGTCTGCTCGATCTCGGACAGCGTCCACTCGTCCCGGCCGCGCGACAATTCCTGGTACAAGGCCTCGAGCGCCACCTCCCGACTGCGATTCTCGTTCTGCTTGGCGTCGATTGCGCCGATCTTCGCCGTCAGATCACGCGTGGACTCGCGCAGCTCCTTGGTCGCTTCCAGCGAACGGCGCGCATCGGCGCTCAATTCGCTCGTGCGCGCCGTCGCATCGTCGCGCAGCAGGGCAAGGCGGGCGCGCGTGTCGTACCACTCGAACGCGAGCAGGCCGAATGCGGCAAGCACCGCGATCCACAACAGCGCCGTACTCGCCCGACCCGGCGCACCCGCGGCCTTCGGCGCGGCACTCTCCGCTTTCGCAGCGGACTCGATCGGCTGCGCTTCCGCCCGCCTTTCGGACGCGCCGGATTGCGGCTCCGGTCGGTCCCGGTCGGATCTCGTGGGTTCGGTCATCGGTACTCGATCAGCGTTCTTGTTGCACTTTACCAAAAAACGCCTTCAAGCCTTCGACGATCCCCTCGTCGCCGGAGCCGGTCTCGATGACCCGCTCCAGTCCGAGGGCGCGCGCACTCGCGGCGATTCGCGCGTGCGGGGCAAACATCGGCGTGCGGCGCAGCCACTGCCTGCCGAGCTTTCCGACCATGTCGTAGAGATTGTGCAGTCCCTCGCTCGATGTCACGGTGATGCCATCCAGCTCACCCCTTGCCCACAGCTTGAGCAACGGCGCGACGTCCGCATCCGGGCGCGCCCGTCGGTAGCATTCCGCGTATTCCACCTCCGCGCCGCGGGCCGATAGCGTGTCGCCCAGGAGCTCGCGCCCACCGTCGCCACGAAAGACCACCACACGCTTGCCTTTGACATCGGTAAACGTGGCGAGCTCGAGCAGTGCTTCGCTGTCGAAGCGGCCGGTCGGGGCGACGATACCGGTGAACCCGAATCCCCTGAGCGCCTTCTCGCTCCCCTTGCCGATCGTGGCCACGCAAACGTGCCCGGGCCAGGCGCGACGCGACTGCACCAGGTTCATCGCCTTGGCCACCGCGTTCGCGCTGATGAACACCGCGATGTCGAATTCGTCCAACCGGTCGACCAGCGCGGCGAGCGGCCTGATGTCGGCGACGTCGTGAATTTCGATCACCGGGAACACGATGGGGGTCCCGGCCCCCGCGCGAATCAGATCCGCGAGCGTCTCGACCTGTCCGGCCGGGCGCGTGATCACGATCCGCCGGCCGGCCAGTTCACCACTCATGACCCGAGCCTGGCGAGAATCTCGTCCGCGCCCCGACTTCGCAGCAGTGCGGCGAGCTCACTTCCCGCGCGTTCGGGATCGGCCATCGGGGCACGAACCTCGCCGCGCGCCACCTGCTCGCCGTCCGGGCTCGCCACGAGCCCGCGCAGCCAGAGCGCGTCGCCTTCGATCACGGCAAATGCGGCCAGCGGGACCTGGCAGCTTCCGGCAAGCGCGCGGCTCACCATGCGCTCGGCCCGCACGCAGGCGCCGGTCGCCGGGTCGTTCAATGGCGCCAGCAGCCCGACGAGATCCTGCCGGTCGGCGCGGCATTCGATCGCGAGCGCACCCTGCCCCGCTGCAGGCAGGCTGTCGGCCGGGTCGAGCATCGCGCTAATCCGCCCGACGAGTCCCAGCCGCGTCAATCCGGCGACCGCGAGCACGATCGCATCGTATTCACCCCGATCGAGCTTGGCGAGCCGCGTATCGAGGTTGCCCCGCAGCGGCCGGATGTCGAGCCCCGGAAATCGCGCGCGAAGCTGCGCTTCGCGCCGCAGGCTGGAGGTGCCGATCACCGCGCCCGCAGGCAGGTCCTCGATCCGCGCATGGCGAACGGATACGAATGCGTCCCGCGGATCCTCGCGGGGGAGAATGGCAGCCAGCTGGAACCCCTCGGCGAGGTCCATGGGCACGTCCTTCGCCGAGTGCACGGCGATGTCCGCGCGACCCTCAGCCAAGGCAACCTCGAGTTCCTTGACGAACAGACCCTTTCCGCCGATCTTCGCGAGCGTGACGTCGAGCACCCGGTCGCCCTGTGTCGTCATGCCGAGAATTTCGACCGGCGTCGCCGGATATAATCCCGCGAGCGCCGAACGCACGTGATCGGCCTGCCAGAGAGCCAGCCGGCTCTCGCGCGAAGCGATGACCAGACGCGAGTTCACGGAATTCGAGTGATGCGGACGGATGGGTGAAAGTAGACAGCGCACTGCGACGCTGCGTGCGGCAATTCTACCATGCGCGATTGCGGCAACCGCCGACTACTACGGGTACTCCTTCGACCGTCGCATCGACGCGGGCCTTGCGAAACTGCGGCAGTAGAATCAACCCTTCAGAATCCCTTTCACGGCTGGCCACTGGCGCCGGCTGACGGGCAGCTTCTCGGCGGTCCCCTCCAGAACGACCGCCCACCCGGCGCCTTCGCCGTCGTCGTCGGTGACGCGCTCGACACCGCGCAGCGCGCGCCGCGCGACCAGGCAGGACCGGTGCACCCGCACGAACGCGGTGCCGAACTCGTTCTCGAGCGCCGTCAACGACTCCTCGATCAGATGCTCGCGCTCCGGCGTGCGTATGGTGACGTACTTCAGTTCGGCGCGCAGGTACAGGATCTCCGCAACCGAGACGAGCGTGATCCGGCCACGCTCGGCCACCGAAAGGTAGCGGCGGGGCGCCTGCGCAGCCTTCTCCAGCGCCGCCCGCTTCACAGCACCCGAGGTGGCCGCCTTCGCCAGCGCAGCAGCGAGGCGCGCCGCGCGCACCGGCTTCAGCAGATAGTCGAGCGCATTCACCTCGAACGCCTCGATCGCGTACTGGTCATGGGCGGTGACGAACACCACGGCCGGGGCCCTGTCCAGGGTCGTCAGGTGCCGCGCAAATTCCAGTCCGCTCATCTGCGGCATCTGGATGTCCACCAGCGCAATGTCCGCGGGGTGCTCGGCAAGGAACGCGAGGCCCTCGTGAGCATTCGCCGCCTCGCCCGTCACGACGTTCGGGAGCTCGGCCTGCAGGTCGCCGAGCAGCGCGCGCATCCGCGTGCGCGCCGGCGCTTCGTCATCGACCAGGAAGATGCGCAGCGGCGCGCTCATGCCGTCCTCCGGCGGTAGGGCATCTGCATGTGAATCTCGTAGCTTTCGCCGACCACGCCGTTCTCCATGCTCGCCTCGACGTCGAAATGCAACTGCAGCCGCTCGCGAATGTTGCCGAGCGCGATGCGGTTGCCCTGGCGATGCTGGTGCTCGGGGTGATAGGGGTTGGTGAGCCGGACATGCAGACGATCGCCATCGAGGTAGATCGCGATCTCGATGGTCCCCGGCTCCAGCCCGGGCTCGATACCGTGGTACACGGCGTTCTCCACGAGAGGCTGCAGCAG
>JAABRB010000027.1 GCA_011391185.1 Betaproteobacteria bacterium | reverse complement strand
CCGGCGGTGGACCCGCTCGATTCGACCAGCCGGCAGCTTGATCCGCTGGTGGTCGGCGAGGAGCATTACGGCGTTGCCCGGTCGGTGCAGGCGACGTTGCAGCGCTACAAGGAGCTGCGCGACATCATCGCGATTCTGGGCATGGACGAGCTTTCCCCCGAGGACAAGCTCGCCGTCGCGCGCGCCCGCAAGATCCAGCGCTTCCTCTCGCAGCCGTTCTCGGTAGCGGAAAACTTCACCGGCCAGAAAGGCAAGTACGTTTCGCTCAAGGAAACGATCAAGGGCTTCAAGGCGATCGTTGACGGCGAGTACGACAGCCTTCCCGAGCAGGCCTTCTACATGGTAGGGGGCATCGAGGAAGCGGCGGAGAAGGCGAAGACGCTGCAGTAGGAGCTAACCATGGCAAATACCATCCAGGTCGATGTGGTCAGCGCCGAGGAAGCGATCTTTTCCGGCGCGGCGGAGTTCGTCGTGCTGCCCGGCGAAGCAGGGGAGCTCGGCATCTATCCCCGCCACACGCCCCTCATGACGCGCATCAAACCCGGCGCAGTGCGCATCAAGCAACCTGGGCGGGACGACGAGGAGTTGGTGTTCGTCGCCGGCGGCATCCTCGAGGTCCAACCGGGCCTCGTGACGGTTCTCGCCGACACCGCGATCCGCGGGCACGATCTGGACGAGGCAAAGGCCCTCGAAGCGCAGCAGCGTGCCGAGGAAGCGCGGCGCAACGCCAAGGACCGTGCGGAAATCGCCACGGTCGAGGGCGAGCTCGCGATGGTCGCCGCCCAGCTGGCCGCCATCCGGAAGCTCCGCGGTCGGCGGAGTTAGCGGCTTCCCGGTTCCCATGCGCGGAGCCCGGGTCGCGGTCCGGCGCGCCCGCGCATAGCGAGACACGCCATGGAGCGCTACGACCTCGTCGTTATCGGCGGGGGCATCAACGGCGCGGGTATCGCTCGCGACGCCGCGGGTCGCGGGCTCGCGACGCTCCTGTGCGAGCAGAACGACCTCGGTGGGGCAACCTCCTCGGCGAGCAGCAAGCTCGTGCACGGTGGGCTGCGATATCTCGAACACTACGAATTCGGCCTCGTCGCCGAAGCGCTTGCCGAGCGCGAAACGCTGCTTGCGATCGCGCCGCACATCGTCTGGCCGCTCGAGTTCGTGTTGCCGCACGAGCGGCATCTGCGCCCGCGCTGGATGATCCGGCTCGGCCTCTTCCTCTACGATCATCTCGGGGGCGCCCGGCTCGCTCTGAACGGGCGTCGCTCCAGTCTACCAAAATCGCGCTCGATCTCACTCGACGGAAACGCTTTCGGTCGCGCATTGAACGACGAGTTCCGGAGGGGATTCGCGTATTTCGATGCCTGGGTGGACGATGCGCGCCTGGTTGTCCTCAATGCGCGCTCCGCCGCGGAAAAGGGCGCGGTCATCCTGCCGCGCACTCGCTGTATCAGCGGAGTGCGATCGGGCGGGGTGTGGCGGCTCGAGCTTCGCGACACCCGGACGGGGGCGGTGCACAGCGTAGAGGCGCGAGCGCTCGTGAACGCCGCCGGTCCGTGGGTGAAGGAGGTGCTCGATCACGCGCTACGCGCCCCGTCCCGCTATGGCGTGAGGCTGGTCAGGGGCAGCCATATCGTGGTACCGCGCCTCTATGCGGGCGATCACGCGTATATCCTCCAGAACCCGGATCGGCGCGTGGTGTTTCTGCTTCCTTACGAGGACGCGTACACCGCAATCGGAACGACCGAAGTCCCGGTGGACGACCCGGACGAAGTACCCGCGTGCTCGCGAGCGGAGATCGTATATCTGTGTGCCGCCGCGAGCCGGTACACGGCGACGCCGGTTACACCCAAGCAGGTCGTCTGGTCCTGGAGCGGCGTCCGGCCACTCTTCGACGATGGACGCGGAAACGCCTCGTCGGTAACCCGTGATTACGTGCTGCATCTCGACGCCGAGGGTCCACCGCTCGTTTCGGTGTTCGGCGGCAAGATCACCACCTACCGCACCCTCGCCGAGGCAGTCCTTCGACGGCTCGAGCGCTGGCTCGGGCGCCGGCGCGCGTGGACGGCGCACGAGTCCCTGCCGGGAGGCGATTTCGGCGGTGCGAGCTTCGTGGATTTCGTCGAATCCTATCGACACCGCTATCCTGCCCTGCCCGCGCAATGGCTGACCCGATTGCTGCGTCGGCACGGATCGTGCGCCGCCGAGATCCTCGGCGACGCCGTCTCCGAGGCCGATCTGGGCCGGAACTTCGGGGGCGGGCTCTACGAGCGCGAGCTCGGCTATCTTATCGAGCAGGAGTGGGCGACCGAGCCCGACGACATCCTCTGGCGACGCACCAAATGCGGCCTGGGCATGAGCGCGTTGCAGCGTGGCGAATTGGGCGACTGGCTTTCACTCAACCGCCGCTCGGCGCGCAGGTGACAAGGCGCCGCCCGTTGGCAACGCGTGGATGTCGCGCCGCTTCTTCGGATCCCGACGCATGCCCGAGACCTATAATGGACCGGGCTCACCATCTGTGCGCTCGGTGGCGTGACACGTGAAGGAATGACCAGCGAATGAGCTCAGCGCGGCTGCAGTTCTGGTTCGAGTTCGCCAGCACCTATTCTTACCCGGCCGCCATGCGTATCGAGGCGCTTGCGCGCGAATCCGCGGTGTCGGTCGCGTGGGAGCCGTTCCTGCTCGGCCCGATCTTTCAAGGCCAGGGATGGAACGATTCGCCGTTCAACCTTTTCCCCGCCAAGGGTCGCTATATGTGGCGCGATCTCGAGCGTGCTTGCGTGCGCCACGGTCTGCCGTTCCAGCGCCCCACGATATTTCCGCAACACTCGCTGCTCGCGGCGCGCACCGCGTGCGTCGCGAAACGCGAATCCTGGTTGCCGGAGTTCGTACGTGCGGTCTACCGCGCCAATTTCGCCGGAGGGGACGACATCTCCCGGCCGGAGACGGTGGCCGCCTGTCTGCGCAGCGCTGGGCAGGATCCGGCTGCGTGGCTGGCACGGGCCCAGGCGCCCGAGAACAAGGCTCTGCTGCGCGCACAGACCGACCGGGCGAGCGCGCTGGGCATCTTCGGCGCTCCCAGCTTCGTCTCGGGGGACGAAATGTTCTGGGGCCACGACCGCCTCGATGAGGCACTTGTCTGGCACCGGGAGCACGCTTGAAGCCGCTCGCCGGGATGTCGCGGGCGGTGGCGCGCGCGGTGCGTGGCGTGCTTTGTGATATCGATGACACGCTGACCACCGAGGGGCAGCTCACCCCGGACGCGTATGCCGCCCTCGGCCGACTTCGAGACGCCGGCCTGCTCACGATTCCGATCACCGGCCGGCCGGCCGGCTGGTGCGACCACATTGCGCGCATGTGGCCAGTGGATGCGGTGGTGGGCGAGAACGGGGCGTTCTACTTCTGCCATGACCGCGGGGCACGAAAACTTCTCAAGCGGTTCCGGGACGATGCGGTGACCCGCTCGGCAAACCGTGCTCGGCTCCTGGCGGTGCGCGACCGTATTCTCGCAGACGTGCCGGGTGCCGCAGTTGCGTCCGACCAGCTCTATCGCGAGGCCGACCTTGCCATCGATTACTGCGAGGACGTCCCGCGCCTTTCCGACTCCGCAGTCGAACTCATTGTCGGAACCATGCGCGCCGCCGGAATGACGGCAAAGGTGAGTTCGATCCATGTAAACGGCTGGTTCGGCGACTACGACAAGCTTGGCATGACCCGCATACTGCTGCGGGAGCGTTTCGACATTGATGTCGAAACCGAACGCGAGCGACTCGTTTTCGTCGGGGATTCGCCCAACGATGCGCCGATGTTCGCGTTCTTTCCGAATGCGGTCGGTGTGGCGAATGTCCGCGCGTTCGCAGACCGACTCGATCACTTGCCCGCGTTCGCGACTCGAGCCGGGAGCGGGGCCGGGTTCGTCGAATTGACGGAGTTGCTGTTGGACGCACGCCGCTCGGCCGATTGACGGCTCTCCAGCGGTCCGGGGTAATCATGGAATGGCTCATTGGATACCTGGCCGTCGGCGCCGTGATGGGCTTCTTCGCGGGAATGCTCGGCATCGGCGGCGGCGCACTCGTCGTGCCGCTGGTCATCATGCTGTTCGAGGCCCAGGACCTGCCGCGCGAGCACATCCTGCATCTGGCCGTCGGCACCGCCATGGCGGGAGTGCTGTTCACGTCGGTCTCGAGTCTGCGCGCACATGCGGCGCGCGGCGCCGTGCGCTGGGAGGTGTTCCGGCGCATCACGCCGGGCATTCTGCTCGGTGGACTCATCGGTGGCCTGATTGCCGGAGTTCTCCCAACGCGTTGGTTCGCACTCGTCTTCACGGGGCTCGTCTACTACGCCGCGACGTCGATGCTGATCGAGTTCAAGCCCAAGCCATCGCGGCAGCTGCCCGGGCCCGCCGGCATGTTCGTTGCCGGTGTGGCCATCAGCGGCTTCTCGGCGCTCGTCGCGATCGGCGGCGCTGTCATGTCGATCCCCCTGATGGTGTTCTGCAACGTTCCGATTATTCAGGCGATCGGCACGGCGGCTGCCATCGGTTTTCCGATTGCCGCATCGGGCACGGCCGGCTACGTCCTGAGCGGCTGGAACGATCCGGGACTGCCGCCCTACTCGCTCGGTTTCGTTTACCTGCCGGCCCTCGCCGGGATCGTCCTGGCGAGCGTGTTTACGGCGCCGGTCGGTGCCGCCGTCGCGCACCGCGTTCCCGCACGGCGACTGCGGCAACTTGTCGCGGTGCTCTTCTTCGTTCTTGCCACCCGGATGCTCCTCAAGCTCTGGTAGCCGTGCGCCAACGGGGTCGCGGGCGATTCGTTGTCACTGCCCAGTTCTTGTGGGATCATCGTTCCGCCGGGGGCGATCACGCCAACCCGCCCGTTTGGAGGAGGACGAAGATGAGAACTTACAGCAGCATTCTGGTGGCGGCCGCTGCAGCCGCCGCGTTCCTGGCGCCCGCCGCTCAGGCCGAGACGACTCTGACGCTGGTCTATCCGTTTCCCGACCAGCTGATCTACACGAAGCAGTGCAAGGAGCTCGTCGACAAGATCAACGCCGGCGCCAAGGGTCTGGTGAAGGTGGACGTGAAGCCGTTCAACTCGATCACGATGTTCGAGCAGCCGACCGCGGTTTCGAAGGGGGTCGTCGACATCGCGTGCACGCCGGCCGCGTTCTATGCCCGCGCGATTCCCGAGAACGAGGCGTTCTCGACCTCGAACTCATCACCCGCGAAAGTGCGCGCCAACGGCGGCATGAAAATGATGGACGATCTGCACCAGAAGCTCTTCAACCTGAAGTACGTCGGCTGGACCGAGTCCGGCGGTCGGTTCCGCATCTACCTCAAGGATGCGCCCAAGTTCACCGCGCAGGGGATGCCGGACTTCACGGGCATCAAGATGCGCGACAACCCGATCTACGGCGCGTTCTTTCGCGCGATGAACGCCAGCACGCACAACATGCCTTCGCCCGACGTCTATCCGGCGCTCGAGAAGGGTGTGGTCAACGCAAGCGCCTGGGCGACGATCGGCCTCCAGGATTTCAAGTGGGACAAGTTCCTGCGGCATGGGGTCGAACCCGAGTTCTACCAGACCGACATCGGCTGGATCATGAATCTCGACAAGTGGAAGTCGCTCAGTCCCGATGCGCAGAAGCGGCTCACGGAGATCGTGATCGAGCACGAAGGCGCCTCGCGCGCCAAGCTCGAGGAAATGGCGCGTGAAGAGCGCGCCACACTCGTGAAGGAGGGCATGCAATTCCACAATGTGCCCAACGGCAAGGCCTACCTGGACCTCGCGGTGAGCTCGGCGTACGACCGGATGACCCAGCGCATCAAGGACTCCAAGCGCGACACCGCAGACGTCGCAACGCTCCGCAAGCTTTTCATCGAATAGCCGAGCGCCCGCGTTCCGGAATCGAGCCCGGGGGTGCATTCCCCCGGCAATTTTCCGCGTGCCTGGCGGGCTGAGATGCTGAGGACAATCGGCCGGTTGTACGCGGGCTTGCTGTGGCTGATGATGGCTGCGGCAGCAGTCTACGTCGGCCTGATGATGCTCGGCATCGTCTATTACTCGAGCTTTCGTGCGCTCGGGTGGTCGTACAACCGCTACACGTTCCCGTTCATCGAGTACGGTTTTGTCTACGTGCTCATGCTCGGTGGTCCGTGGCTGGTTCGCACGCGCGGTCACATCCACATCGAGCTGCTCACCGCTGCCGTGCCGGGCTGGGCGCGCATTCTGCTCTCGCGCTTCGTGACGGCGCTATCGGCGCTCACCTGCCTCGTGCTTGCCTGGTACACCGGCGTGCTCACCATCGAGGACTTCACCGGCAACCGGTATGACGAGCTGCGCGCGCAACTGGATCTCAAGCGCTGGATTGTCACGGCCTCCATGCCGGTCGGCTTCGGCCTGATGGGAATCGAGTTTCTGCGCTACGTTTTCGGCAGGCAGCTCCTGCACACCGGCAAGGCCGGGCTTTCGGGAGAAGGCTAGCGGGCGGAGTTCCGTCCACACGGCTACGCCATGGAGTGGTACTGGGCGCTGACGATCCTTCTCGGGTCCATCCTGCTGTTGATGCTGCTCGGCACGCCAGTGGGAATCGCGTTTCTCGGCGTGAACGTGGTCGCGGCGGTGTTCTATTTCGGCGGTGGCGGGCCGCTGTCGGCGCGCGTCGTGAATGGCATCGGCACGCTCGCGGGCAACGCATTCGAATCGATGGCGAATTTCGCGATCGTCCCGATCCCCATGTTCCTGCTCATGGGCGAGCTCTTTTTCCACACGGGTCTTGCCGCGCGAATGTTCAACGCGGTCGACAAGCTCATGGGCAAGATTCCGGCGCGGCTTTCCTACGTGACGGTGGCGGGCGGCACCGCGTTCGCAACGCTGTCCGGGTCGTCAATGGGATCGACCGCGCTGCTCGGCACGCTGATGGTGCCCGAGATGTCGCGGCGAAAATACAAGAAGAGCATGTCGATCGGCCCGATCCTCGGCACGGGCGGCCTCGCGATGTTGATCCCGCCCTCCGCGCTCGCCGTGCTGCTCGGCACGCTTGCCAAGATCGACATCGGCCGGCTGCTGGTCGCGGGCATCACACCGGGGCTGATCCTCGCGGTGATGTACACGGTGCTGATCTATGTCCGTGCTCGGCTCGATCCCGACGCCGCGCCGGTCTACGAGATCGAGTCGATCCCGGCGCTTGCCAAGCTGCGCTTGTTTGCGCTCGACGTGCTGCCGATGATCTCGATCGTCGGCATGGTGATCGCGCTGATCATGGGCGGAATTGCGACACCTTCCGAATCGGCCGCCTTCGGCGGACTGGGCGTGGTGGTGCTCGCGTTCGTCTATCGTTGTTTCACCTGGCGAGCGATGTGGAAGTCCCTCGAAGGCGCGACGCGAGTCACGATCATGGCGCTCCTGATTCTCTTCGGCTCGCAGACGTTCAGCCAGATCCTGTCTTTCTCCGGCGGCAGCGCGGGACTCATCAAGTGGGTCACCGGGTTCGACGTCGAACCGGTGACCATGCTGCTCCTGATGTTCGGCATCCTGCTGATCCTGGGGATGTTCATGGACCAGCTCGCGATGATGCTGCTGACCGTGCCAATCTACTTTCCGATCATCGCGACGCTCGAGTTCGGACTGCCCCTCGAGATGAAGATGATCTGGTTCGGCGTGATCATGCTGCTCGCGCTCGAGATCAGCTTCACCACACCGCCGTTCGGCCTGTTGCTGTTCGTGATGCAGGGCGTGGCGCCGCCGGGAACCACTTTTGGCGAGATCTGCCTCGCGGCGGTGCCGTACATGGCCTGCGCGATGCTGCTGGTCGCGCTGATCATCGCCTTTCCCGGTATCGTGACCTGGCTGCCGTTCCTGAGCTGAACGGAGACTAGACCCAGACCTGCAGCACGTAGTCGTATGCTGCCTGGGCATTCGTCATGTCGACGCGCTGCAGCTTGATGCGATAGCCGTCTTTCGACCGCTTGAGGTGGTGGACGTATGAGCCCGCGAAATGGCGCACGTCGTCGCGGCGCAGCTCCATCATGTGAAAGCGCGACCGTGCCACGACGTCGCCATTCGGTTTTTCGCTCTCGATCATCACGTTTCCGACCACGTGATTGGTCGCCCATAGCGGACGCTGTGACCACGCGTCGGGATGCAGCACCCGGTTCACGCGCACCGTCATCAGGTTCTTGTCCTCGGCAAAGATTGCCGGCATCCCGTCCCACGTCGTGTGCGACGGTTCGGGCGGCATCCAGTAGATCCCGTCCGCAGTGAAGAGGTCGATATAGTCCTGCCAGCGTTTGGTGTCGAGCAGCTCGGCTTGGCGGAACAGGAACTGTTCGACGGCGTGCTGGGTATCGTGCCCACGCGCGCTCCCCGTGGCCGCCGCCACGACCTTGGGTAACGGCTTGGCAGCCCGTGCTGTTGTTTTTCCGGCCGCCTGCTTCGATGCGGCCTGCTTGCGTTTCGTTACCATCGATCGAATTCCGTTCCTCAAGCCTGTGTCATGTACTCGGACCACGCTTTCATCTGGTTGCGCATCGGCGCCTCGGATGTGCCCAGGTTCGGTCCGGTCTCGATGTAACCGTCTTTCTCGATATCGCGGCCATAATGGCGGTGAAAGCTCACCCAGTCGCCGCCGTCGGACGCGAGTCCCTGCTGGCATTTCCAGAAGTTCTCGAGGTCATCCGCGTTGATCATGGTCGCCGGAGAATTGACCAGGTTGTAGTAGGCAAGCGAGCGTCGGTAGATCGGCTCGGGCGCCCCCTTCAGGCGGAAGTGCCAGATCTCGGTGAGCGTCTTGTCGACGCCGAGCGGTCGCACGGCGCGCAATTGCTGCAGCGGAGACTGGACCGAAAGCCCCGGATAGATCAGCACGTGGTGGATATTGACACCGAGGATCTCTTCCGTGCGAGCCTTGCCGTAGGCTTTTGCCATCACCTTCTCGTAGGCGAGCGTGTCGGGATCCTTCGGACGCAGGCCCATGTAGCCGGTAAGAATGCAGTGGCCATGCGGATAGTTGAGCGTCTGGAAGTGGTCCCATTTATCGATGGTCACCGTGGCGAACGCGGAGAGCATGTGATACGAAAGCGGCGCGTGCCCCGTGCGCTTCTCGATGGCAACCTCCACGTCGCGCGCCGCGCGTCCGGTGGACTGGTGGACGACCGACGGATGCAGCGCGTCGAGCTGATTCTCGAGGAAGATCTTCCAGTTCGAGTGCTGGATCACGCGGAAGCAGTTCGGCACGATCTCGACCTCGCCCTCGGGGGCCCGGTCACACATGTCGTCGAAGGCGACGCGTGACGCGCCGAGAAACTCCGTAAGGCTCGGTCCGTTCTCCGCAAGACTTGCGAACACGAACCCGCGGTAGGACTCGACGCGCGCCGCGTGCTTCATGTTGCAGTCGGGGTTATCGCGCGACCAGCGCGTCCCGTCATATCCCGATTCCATCATGGGAATGGTGCGCAGCGTCCCGTCGTGCTGGAAGGTCCAGGAATGGTAGGAGCACCGGAAGAACTCGCCGGCGGAGCCGTGCCGGTCACCACACATCATGTTGCCGCGATGCGGACAGCGGTTGTAGAGCACGCGCACGGCGCCGTCCTTGCCGCGGACCATCAGCATGGGCTGCCGCCCAATCTGCACGGCGTAGTAATCGCCCGGCCGCGAAACCTGGCTCTCGTGACCGCAGTAGATCCACACACGCTCATGAATGCGTTGCATTTCCAGCTCGAAAATCGTGGGATCGGCGTAGACCTCGCGCCGCACCCGGTCGGGCTCGACGAACTTGGCGAGATCAGGGATACGCTCCTGAAGCATCATTTCCTCCTGGATTGAGCGGGCCAGACGCGAAAACTCGCTGCGCGCCACCGGCGCCGGGTTTGCCCGAGACCGGCGAACCTACTCTCACCGCCACGTCGTGGCAAGGTGTTGCGGCAACTGCTGTGCTGCTGCGCCGCAACACGCGCGGTCGTGTCACATCAAGTGACGGCAAAATCGAAGGACATTCCAATGGATCGCGGTCGATCGCCCGGCGATGCGCCGCCTTGCGTGCTTGCAACGGCCAGACCTTTTGGCCATATTAGGGCTTCAGCGGCGTTTCACGCCGCACGAGGAGGAGTGAGAACATGAAATTCGAAATGAGGCCGCTGCTTGCCGTTGCGGCGATGAGTGCGTTCGCGGCGCTTGCTCAGGCGCAGACGGTCAAGGTCGGGGTGGTGATGACCTACACCGGAGTGGGTGCCGAATTCGGCCAGCAGATCGGCCGGGGCATGGACATGTTCATGAAGCTCAACCCGAACGCATTCGGGTCGTGCAAGGTCGAGCTCGTCAAGCGCGACTCCAAGAACCCGGGTGGCGCGGATGCGAAGACCGCGGTGCAGGAGCTGATCGCGCAGGACAAGGTCGATCTCCTCACTGGTTTCGTCTACTCGCCCAACGCGATTACCACTGCATCGCTCGCCACCGCGGGCAAGACACCGATGGTGATCATGAACGCCGGCACGGCGTGGATCACGAATCTGTCGCCGATGATCGCGCGCGTATCGTTCTCGATGTGGCATTCCGGCTTTGCGATGGGCGAAGCCGCGGCAAAACAGCTCGGGGCGAAGACCGCCGTCGTGGGGTATACCGACTACCCGCCGGGCAAGGACAGCCTCGATGCGTTCAAGACCGGATTCGAAGCTGCGGGCGGCAAGGTGATCGACGAGATTCCGATGGGCGGCCCCGGCAAGGTCCCCGATTTCACGCCGTTCTTCCAGCGCGCCAAGGACAAGAAGCCCGACGTTCTCTACATATTTGTGCCCGCGGGCGACCACGCTGTCGGTATCGTCAAGACCTACGCGGCGCTCGGCCTGCGCGATGCCGGAATCAAGCTGATCGGCCCGGGCGACATCACACAGGACAACAAGCTGCAGTCGATGGGCAAGGATGCGGTTGGCCTGGTGACGATGCATCATTACAATGCCGACCTCGACAACGCAGAGAACAAGCGTCTGGTAGGTGCGTGGAAGAAGGACTATGGCGCGGACTCCACGCCCGACTTCATGGCCGTCCAGGGCTATGACGGCATGGCCGCGATCGCCCACGTGGTCACGACCCTAAACTGCAAGATCGATCCCGACAAGGCGATGGCGGCACTGAAAGGCTGGAAGTACAGCAGCCCGCGCGGTCCGATCATGATCGATCCGAAGACCCGTGACATCGTGATGAACGAGTATCTGAGCGAGCTGGTCGAGAAGGACGGACGGCTTTATCAGAAGAACGTCGGGACCACCCAGGCCGTCAAGGACATGTGCAAGGAGCTGGGCGCCGGCAAGTGCAAGTAGCGGCATCGGGCAACCTGTCACACAACACCAAGGCCGCCGCCCCGGGAACCTGACGGGCGGCGGCCTTTTATCGTTCGCCGGCCTCGCTGCGCTATGGACATAGTCAGTATCGCCCTCGGCGGCGTCGCGTCCGGCATGGTGCTGTTCATCGTGTCGGTCGGGCTGTCGGTCACCATGGGGCTGATGGGCTTCGTGAACCTCGCGCACGGCGGGTTCGCAATGCTCGGCGGCTACGTCATGGTGTACGCAATGGGCGCGTGGGGCCTGCCGTTCTTCGCGGCGCTTGCAATCGGGTTCGTGGCCGTCGCGGCGTTCTCGGCGGTAGTCGAACGCCTCCTCTACGCGCGACTGTACCGCGCCTCCGAGCTCGACCAGGTGCTGTTCACGATCGGGCTCGTATTCGTGATGATCGCGGCGATCACGCTCGGCGTGGGACCCGAGACGCAACCGCTGGTGTTGCCCGAGTGGTTGCAAGGCCAATCCGATCTGGGATTCATCGAGTACCGGACATATAGCCTCATGGTGATCGTCGCCGGCACGCTTCTCGCGCTGGGACTGTGGCTCGGCTTCGAGCGTACGCGATTCGGTGCCCAGATTCGCGCCGCAGTCGACAACCGGCGCATGGCCCAGTCGCTGGGCGTGGACGTAGGCAGGCTGTTCACTGTCACGTTCGCGCTCGGCAGCGGGCTTGCCGCAGTGGGCGGCGGTCTGGGCGCAGAGATCCTCGGCCTTGATCCACAGTACCCGCTGCGATACCTGGTTTACTTCCTGATCGTGGTCGCCGTGGGCGGGCTGGGCCGGGTCAGCGGGGTCTTCTTCGCCGCTTTGCTGATCGGCGTGCTCGATTTCGTGCTCAAGCTGTACTTCCCGAAGGGCGGCACGATATTCATCTACGCCTTCACGCTGATCGCCCTGCTGTGGCGGCCGCAGGGCCTGTTTGGGGGGCGGAGCGGATGAGCGTGCCGCTTACGCCCGGACTCGCCGCGGCGCACGCGCTTGCCGGCCGGCACCGATTCAAGTGGTGGGAGATGCTGCCGTGGATCGCCGCGGTCGCCGTGTTTTTCCTGTATCCCACGTATCTCTCGTTCGGCACGCAGGTCCTGATCATGATCCTGTTCGCGCTCTCGCTCGATCTGGTCATGGGATATGCGGGGATCATCACGCTCGGCCACGCGGCGTTCTTCGGCGCGGGTGCCTATACGGTCGGCATCCTGGCCCTGCACTTCGGCTGGAACGAACCGCTCAGCGGGCTGTTTGCCGCCGCAGTGGTGGCGGGCGCAGTCGGGTTCGTGAGCGGGATCGTGCTGCTTCGCACGCAAGGCCTGACGCTGCTGATGCTGACCCTGTGCACAATGGCCCTGCTGGAAGAAGGCGCCAACATGGGCGCTGCATTTACCGGCGGATTCGACGGAATGCCGGGTCTCGAGTTCGCACCGGTGTTCGGCGTGTTCGCGTTCGATCCACTGTTCTTTCGCGCGCAGTACCTGTACGCATTGGTCGTGCTGCTGGTCTGCTTCGTTGTGGTGCGCATGCTCATCTATTCGCCTTTCGGCCAGAGTCTCACCGGCGTACGCGAGAACGTGCTGCGCATGCATGCCGTCGGCGCGCCGGTCCGGTGGCGGCTGGTGACTGCTTACACGATCTCGGCCGCGCTCGCGGGCGTGGCCGGCGCGGTGTTCACCCAGACGACCGCGTTCGTGAACCTCTCGACCCTGGGGCTGGATCGTGCCGCGGGCGTGCTCATCATCCTCATTCTGGGCGGTTACGGACGACTCTACGGCGCGTTCGTCGGCGCGATCACCTACATGGTGCTCGAACACACGCTTGCCAAGGCCTATCCCACGGCTTGGCAACTGGGCATTGGCGTCGTGCTCATCGTTGTCGCGCTTTACGCCCGCAATGGCATCCTCGGAATCGCTGCGGCGTTGCGCAATCGTCTGCGAACATTGCGCATGTCATGACTGCGGCGCTCCTCGAAACCCGTGGGCTTTGCAAGAACTTCGGCGCGCTCGAGGTGGCGCGGGAGGTCGGCATCCGACTGGACGCCGGCGCACGCCATGCGCTCATCGGTCCGAACGGCGCGGGCAAGACGACGCTCGTCAACCTTCTCACCGGCCTGTTGCGGCCTTCAGGCGGGCACGTGCTGCTGCGGGGTGAGGATGTCACCGGCCTCACCCAAGCGGGGCGCGTGAAGCGCGGCATCGCCCGCACGTTCCAGATCAACCAGCTCTTTCGCGGTCTCACCGTACTCGAGAACGTTTACATCGCGGTCGCGGAGCGCATGGGGGTCGCGAAATCCATGTTCCGCCCCGCCGGCCGACGTCGGGATGTCATCGATCAGGCATTGCACCTGCTGGAGACCCTCAAGCTGGCGGACGAAGCAGGACGTCGGGTCGCCGAGCTGCCTTATGGTCGCCAGCGACTGGTCGAGATCGCAATTGCGCTCGGTCTCGAGCCGCGGGTTCTGCTCCTCGACGAGCCCGCCGCGGGCGTGCCGAGCGCGGAAAGTCACATCATCCTCGACGCCATCGCCGCACTGGCGGACGACATCGGCGTGCTCATCATCGAACACGACATGGACCTCGTGTTTCGCTTCGCCGAGCGCATCACGGTGATGGTGGGCGGAGCGATCTTCGCCGAGGGCACGCCGGCCGAAATTGCTGCGAACCGCGACGTTCGGGCTGTCTATCTCGGGAGCGCAGCCGGGGATGGCTGAGGCACTGCAGTTGAAGAACGTCTCGGCGGGCTACGGCGAGACGGTCGTGCTGGAGAGCGTCAACGTCGCGCTTGCCGCTGGTGAAAGCGTCAGCATCATCGGGCGGAACGGCGTGGGCAAGTCGACGCTGCTGGCAACCGTCATGGGTCACACGGCGCTGCATCACGGCGAGCTCGTCCTGAACGGTGAAAGCCTGGCCCGGGTTCCGATCCACCAACGGGCACGGCGCGGCCTGGGCTACGTCCCGCAGGAACGGGAAATCTTTCCGTCGCTGTCCGTCCGCGAGAATCTCCATCTCGGTGCACGGCCTGGCGCCTGGACCGAAGATCGCGTATTCGAGCTCTTTCCCAATCTCAGGGCACGACGCCAGCACGCCGGCAATCACCTCTCCGGGGGCGAGCAGCAGATGCTGGCGATCGCCCGGGCGCTGATGACCAACCCCACGCTGCTGCTGATGGACGAGCCGACCGAGGGCCTTGCACCGGTGATTGTCGAGGCACTGACGGCGGTGCTGCTGCGCCTCCGCACCGAGGGGGGGCTCTCGATTGTCCTGGTCGAGCAGAACAGCCGCGTCGCGCTCGCCTTTTCAGAGCGTGCGATCGTCATGGACAAGGGCCGGATCGTCTATGACGGAGAGTCCGCACGGCTGCGCACGGACCCGGAGTATCTCGCGAGCCTCATCGCCGCGGAGTAGCCGATGCAGCGCGCGTGCCGCGCGCGCGTCAGCCAGACAGCTTGTCGCGCAGCAGCGCCTTCTGGACTTTTCCCATTGCATTACGCGGCAGGTCGTCCACGAAGACGACGCGCTTGGGCACCTTGAAGCTCGCGATCTGCTCACGGACCTGCGTGATGATCGCCTCCTCGGAAATCATGGCGCCCGGCTGCCTGACCACGACCGCCGCGACGGCCTCGCCGAAATCCGGATGCGGAACGCCGACGACGGCGGATTCGACGACACCCGGAATCGCGTCGATCACGAGCTCGATCTCCTTCGGATACACGTTGTAGCCGCCGGAAATGATGAGGTCTTTGGCGCGACCGACGATCGAAAGGTAGCCGTCCTCGCTCCACTCGCCCACGTCGCCGGTCCGAAACCAGCCGTCGGCGGTGAACTCTTCTGCCGTCTTCTCGGGCATGCGCCAGTAGCCGGCGAAGACATTGGGTCCCCTGATCTGCACCGCCCCGGGCTCACCGGCCGGAAGCGGCGCGTCCCCGGCACCCGCGACCCGCAGGTCGACGCCCGGCAACGAAAAGCCGACGGTGCCGCCACGGCGCTCCCGGTCGTAGGGATTGGAAGCGATCATGCCCGCCTCCGACATGCCGTAGCGCTCGAGGATCGTGTGCCCGGTTCTAGTCTGCCATTCGGAGAAGGTGTCGAGGAGCAGTGGCGCCGAGCCGGACACGAAGAGACGCATCCCCCGCACGGCATCCTTCGTCAGTTCCGGCTCGCCCAGCAGGCGCACGTAGAACGTCGGCACACCCATCAGCGCGGTCGCGCGCGGAACGGCCGCAAGCACCGCCTTCGCGTCGAACTTGCGCTGGAACAGGATGCATGCGCCCGCGAGCAGGATCGGGTGAACGGCCACGAACAGTCCGTGCACGTGAAACACCGGCAGCGCATGAATCAGAACGTCGCGATCGGTGAAGCGCCAATAGTCCCTGAGTACCTCCGCGTTGGAGGTGAGGTTGCCGTGCGTGACCATGGCGCCCTTCGAGCGCCCGGTGGTGCCCGAGGTGTAAATGATTACCGCAAGATCGTTTGTTCCGACCGCCCGGGTGACGAAGTATGGCGCAGCGGTCCTGAGCCCGTCTGAAAACGAACCCTTCTCGCGAGCGTCGAGCGTAAGGAAGTGCGTAACGTTGGCTGCATGCGCGATCTCCTCGTACGCCTCGGCGCGCGCGGGATCGCAGACGAATACGGCGGGTTCGGCGTCGCCGAGGAAATAGGCGATCTCGCCTTTCTGGTACCCCGTGTTGAGAGGCAGGTAGCAAAGTCCGGCACGGAGTGTCCCGAGGTAGAGAAACAAGCCCTGCGGCGATTTCTCGATCTGCGCCGCGACGCGATCGCCTGGCTGCAGCCCCAGGTTGGTGAGATATGCCGCGACCCGCGCAGTCTCCCGGTCGAGATCGGCATAAGTGTAGATGGCGCCGCTCTCGTCCTCCAGGAAGGTGGCGTCGCGACGGGATTCCAAGGCGGACTGAAAGAAGGCGTAGGCGTTCATGGGCGCGTCTTGAGAACGTTACCCGCTGATCATCCGGTTCGGCAGCCAGAGCGCAATGTCCGGGACGAGCGTGATGATCACCATCGCAAGGAACATGAGCAGCACGAACGGCAGTGATCCCTTCAGGACGGTGGTGAGCGGTACGTCGGGGGCAACACCTTTCAGGACATAAAGATTCAAACCCACCGGCGGCGTGATCAAGCCGACCTCCATGTTGATCGTGAGGATGACCGCAAACCAGACCAGGTCGAATTCGTTGGCCTCGAGCACCGGAGTGAGGATCGGCATCATCATGAGGATGATCGCCACCGGGGGGAGAAAGCAGCCGGCCACGAGGAGAAAGATGTTGATGGCGAATAGCAGCATCCAGCGGTTCATGTCGAGATCGACCATCCACTGCGCCGCGGTCTGGGTGACGTAGAGCAGCGACATCATGTAGGAAAACACCGCCGCTGCGCCGATGATCATCAGGATCATCGTGGACTCGCGCACCGTCTCGCGGAAGATGCGCCACTGGTCTTCGAGGCGCCAGGCGCGGTAGATCCCGGCCACGAGGATGATGGCGAGTACCGCCGAGATCGCCGCGACTTCGGAAGGTGTTGCGATCCCACCGTACATCGCGTAGGCGATTGCCACCACTATTCCAATGAACGGCGTCACCCGGCGGACGCCCTCCATCTTTTGCGTAAGCGTATAGCGTGGGAGATCTCCAGGATCCATGTGACGCTGCGCGCGCAGCGTCACGATCCACGCGTAGACCGAGAACATCAGCACGAGCATCGCGCCCGGCACGAACCCCGCGAGAAAGAGCCGGCCGATCGACGTCTCGGTCGCGATCCCGTACAGGATCATCGTGATCGACGGCGGAATCAGGATGCCAAGCGTGCCGCCCGCACAGATCGCCCCGGTGGCGAGCGAGGCAGGCACACCGCGCTTGATCATCTCCGGCACGCCCGACTTTCCGATCGCCGCCGCAGTCGCCGGGCTCGAGCCGCAGATCGACGAGAAGACGCCACAGGCGAGGATGTTCGCGATGACGAGACCGCCCGGCACCCGGTCCAGCCACCGGTGCAGCGACTCGTAGATGTCCTTGCCGGCGGCCGACGCGCCGATGGCTGCGCCCAGCAGCACGAAGAGCGGAATGGTGAGCAGCGCGAACGAGGTGAGCTCGTCCATCATCAGGATCGGGACGTTCGCAAGCGTTGCGGCACCTTCGAAGACCAAAAGGAATACCACGGAGACCAGCGTCAAGCCCCACGCGATGGGGAGCCCGGAGAAGAGCACCACCAACGTGACGACCAAGATGAGCAGACCGATCTGGAGTTCGCTCATCGGTCAGGTGCGCTTGGGCGCGTTGCGCAGGAATTCGGCAATGTATTGCAGCGCGGTCAGTCCGAGACCGACCGGCATGGACAGGAAGAGCGGCCACTTGTACGGTGCCCAGGCGCTCTCCGTGCGCTCGCCCTTCGCGAACGAATCCATCGTGAGCTCGGCGCCTGCGAACGCGAGATAAGCGCACACTGCAAGGCCGATTACGGCGGTTGCAATTCCGAGCCAACGGGCAGCCCCGCGCGGCAGAAAGTGCGAGAGGAGATCCACCGCCACGTGCCCGTTCGTCATGAGACAGTAGGGCGAGGCGAGAAACAGCGATCCGACCATCATGAAGACCGCGAACTCGATCTCCCAGTAAGTCGATGCACCCAAAGCACGGTAGATCACGTTCCAGGTGATCACGAGTGCGGCGATTACGAGCATGACGGCGGCGATCGCCGCACAGGCGATCGATACGCGGTCCATGGAAGAGACGAAACGGTTCACCGTGGCAGGGAGTCGGAAAACGAACCGGGCCGGTTGCCCGGCCCGGAGCGGTCACGCCCCGACGGTCACTTCACCGCGAGGAGCAGATCGAGGAGCTCTTTCGCCTGCGGTGATTTGGCGGCGTAATCGGGGTAGGCCGTTTTCTTCGCGAGTGCGACCCACTGGTCATACTCGGGCTGGGTCATCTCGTGCACCTTGGCACCGGCCTTCTTGTACACGGCCTCCATCTTGGCGACGGCTTCCTCCTGCAGACCCAGGAAGAACTCGTCGGACTTGGCCGCAGCGGCCGCGAAGATCTTCTGCTGCGCGGGCGTCAGCTTGTCCCAGTGCTGCTTGGACATCACGAGCGGCTGCAGGAGCATCCACAGCGCGTACTTGCTCGGCGT
>JAABRB010000026.1 GCA_011391185.1 Betaproteobacteria bacterium | reverse complement strand
GCCCGCCTGAGTTGAGCGTGCCGTCCGCGTCGCCCGCGAACGCCATGGCGGTCCACGCGCCGCCAAGATTCGGCGTCCGGAACACCGCGCCCGCCCGTGCCGGGAACATCCAGACCCGTTGGCCAGCCGTGTGCGCATTGGCAAGTGGCGCGCTCAGTGTGAGCGTTCCGGTCGCCCGGTTGATGGCGGTGATCGTCAGTCCGCCGGATCCGCCTTCGTATTTGGTCCAGTCGATGCTGCCCGAGCTGCTCACCGCCTGGTTCGCGACGAACACCGCGTCGCC
>JAABRB010000025.1 GCA_011391185.1 Betaproteobacteria bacterium | reverse complement strand
GCGTCGCCGACCGCGAAGATGCCGGGGCGATCGACCTGGATGGTGCTCGTGCCGGCCGCCGCACCCGCCGTCAGATTCGCGCGGTCGAAGATCAGAGCGGCGTACGCAGGTCGCTGCGTGCTCACCGGATCGGCCGCCTCGCTCACGGACAGGACGATGCGGATAGCCTGGTCGACGCCGGCGAGGCCGGTGCTGACCGTAGTCCAGTTCACGCCGCCGTCGTTGCTTCGGTAGACGCCGGACCCGACGACCGCCGCGTAGTACCGATTCGCATTGCTCGGATCTGCGACCAGATCGCTCACCGGGCCATCGGGCAATCCACCGGTGCCGGATATCTTGATGTACGTCTCGCCGCCGTCCACGCTGCGGAAGAGGCCGCCCGCGCGCCGGATGTCCTCCTTCAGCGAGCCGTCCTCGTTGAGCTGGGTGAATCCGTTCGCATCGAACAGGGTCACCGTCTTGTCGAGCGTCGACGCAAGCACCACCTGCTTGCCGCTCACCGTGAGTGTCGTGGGCAGGATGCTCGTGATCGGCAGCCCGGCGAGGTCGTTAGCGCCGAGCAACTCCCAGGTGTCGCCGCCGTCGGTCGACTTGAGCACCCCGACGTTGAAGCCACCCTGGTTCGAGTTGCTGAACTTGCCGGTTCCCGCGTAGATCACCAGGCTGCCGAGCGGGGTCGCGCCGGTGACCGGGCTGCCGCTCGCGTCCAGCGGGCTGATGCGAATGCCGCCGATCGCGAGCGAGGGGAACTGATCGGTCAGCGCGGTCCAGGTCGTCCCACCGTTGGTGGTTCGCCAGATGCCCCCGTTCGCCGTTCCGACAAACAGGGTGTTTGCGTCGAACGGATGCGCGGCGATGGACTGCACCGCGCCCGAGACGGGTTGACTCGCAACGCCCTGGACCTGGCCGCCCGTGATCGGTCCGGGACCCTGCTCGATCCACTCGGGGATGCCCTGCGCGATGAACGTCGACTCGAAACCGGTGTAGAGGTCGACGTTGATCGCACGCACCACCGAGCTGCCGTCGGTGAGCAGCGCCGAGCCGTCGGGGAACAGGATCGCCGACATCGGCACCGCCCGGCCGCTGACGTCGACCTCGTTGATCCCGGTGCCGCCGTCGATCAGGAGCGGGGTGTCGAAGAACAGCAGTTCGAAGCTGATGACGTCGTCGCCGTCCCCGGCATTTACCCGCAGGCTGTTCGACGGCTCGACGAAGGTGACACTCTCGAACGTGCCGTTATGGGCCTCAACCGTGATCTGGTTGAGGCCTGGGCCGTCGGTGATCGTGATCTGGTCGTTCGTGGCGGGCGTGGTGACGACGCGGTTGGTCGCATTGGCGTTGTCGGTGATCGGCTCAAGACCGGCGTAGCGGATGGTACGATCGTCGAGCTGGACGATGCCCGAGTCGGGTCCGTCGGCCACGTAGGTCGCCGCGTCGAGCACACTGCCCTGCTCGATCACGAGCGTGTCGTATCCACCCGGTCCGCCGTCGAGCGCGCCACTCAGGCTGCCGCCCGGGTGCAGGACGAACGTGTCCTGATTGTCGGCGCCGCCGACCAGGTTGGCGATGCCCGTGTACTCCTGGCCATTCAGGAGAATGACGCCGGGACCGACGATCTCCCAAAGATTGTCGCGGGAACCGCTTGCGACCAGCGTGTCCGGAATCGATCCGGTGAGATTGATCACGCGCGGCAGCGTTGCCCCGAGGTCCTCCGCAAGGATCGGCTGGACCTGGTCGAAGAGCTGACTGGCGAGCGCCGCGTGAGCGAGATCGGCGGACAGCAGCAACCGCGTCTCGAGCGCTTCGAATATCGGGCGTCGCCGGAACGGCGGCGCCAAGCGCGCAGCGGCGGTCCTGGTCCGGTCTCGCGCTGAGCGCAGCCAGCGTCCGAGCATCGTCTCCCCGCGCGTGCCGGAATACCTGGAGTTGCCAGCTCCTGGCGTCCGCTGCTACGTTAGCGCCCCGAGCGCATGGCGTTAGTGTTGTGCGCTCTCGCGACGCCGCCTACTTCAGGATCGCATCTCCGCGCGCAATCCTGTACTGCCCGACTCTTCCTACCCCTGCCGCGCAAGGTGCGGCAACCTCTCGCCGATCCTCCTCCAGACGCCGAGGCCCCACGTCGCTGCGCGGAATCGGATCATGCGCCGCCAAAGGTCAACGAATCGTCAACGAATCCTCGTATCCTGGCAGCGGCCTAGCCCATTTGGCCTAGTCAAACGTCTTCGCCCGCGTTTACCGTGCACTCGCAATGCGTGGCGAAAAATTACAATCGACCGAAGGCCATGCTAACCCCGTATGCGCACGGAAGTTCGCAGTTCACAATATTTAACAATGTGAGAAGTGAGAGGGCGGTGGTGCCCGGAGCAGGATTTGAACCTGCACGCCCTTGCGGGCTAGGGATTTTAAGTCCCTTGCGTCTACCAGTTTCGCCATCCGGGCGGCTGCGAGCAGAGATTGGCGCCCCCGGCACGGCGAGTCAACCACGGCGAGTCAACTCGTGCCGGAAAGATTTCTGGCGAAAGCGAAAGTCGGATCGGACCCGGTGTCCAGGGAATTGCGGGCGGCGCGATGCTTCCGATGATTCGAGTGCGACTGCCGGCCCATGTCGCCCAACGAGACGTCGAAAGCTTTGCGAAACGGCCTGCGTGGTGGCAAGCTTGAATCGGTGGCACAGTGCCCGCGACGCGGGGGCCAACGAGTTCGCGTGACTCACCGCGCTTCTGGCACTGGGGGGGGGACGTCTCAATGCGCCGCAACAACCTCGGGAACAGGGATCGCAATCCGCGGCGCAGCGTCTGTCGAATTGCGGACACGAACGTGGCCCCGGCGCTTGTCTTTTGCTTCGCCCTGATCGGACTCGCCGGCTGCAGCGGCCCCATCAGCGATCTCCCGGTCACGTTCCGGGGTTCACCGTTACCGCCTGACGACCCCGCATACCCGACGGCAGTCCAGGTCAAGTACCTGGGCGCCGGTGGAGTGCTGATCAAACGGGGCGCGGACAGTCTGGTGACGGCCCCGTTCTTCTCCAACCCGTCCATGCTGCGTGTGGCGTTCGGCGAGATCGATGCGCGCCCCGAAGAGATCCATCGATTCCTGGATCCGATGAACAAGCAGGACCTGGCGGGCGCGACGGCGGTCCTGGTGGGGCACGCCCACTACGATCACCTGATGGATGTGCCTTACATCAAGAAGAAGTACCTGCCGCAGGCGAAAATCTATGGCAGTGAAACGATGCGGAACACGTTAGCCGCATTTCCCGAACTGAACGCCACGGACGTCATCTCCGTGGAGAAAGACGCCTGGTCGGTCGAGAAGCCCGGGCAGCCCGAGAAGCCGGGAATATGGTCGCCTGCCGGTCCCCGGCTGCGCGTCATGGCCCTCAAGTCGGAGCATGCTCCGGCGTTTGCGCACCTGAAATTTTTCGAAGGCGCTTACAGCAAACCCCTGCAGGTGCGTCCGACCCGCGCCTCGGGTTGGCGCGAAGGGCAGACACTCGCCTACCTGATCGACTTCATGAGCGCCGACGGAAAGACGGTCGAGTTTCGCATCCACTACCAGGACGCGGCGAGCACGGCTCCATTCGGTTTTCCGCCGCGGTTCAGCGAATCGCCGGATCGGCGACGTGTCGATCTTGCAATCGTCTGCATGCCCGGATTCGACCAGGTCGAAAGATATCCGGAGAACATCATCGAACGATTGAACCCGCGTCATGTGATCGTCATCCATTGGGAGAACTTCTTTGCGCTGCTCCCGGAAGATTCCCGTGACCTGCGCGTCGTGCCGACGGTGGACGCCGCGAGTTTCATCGCCCGCCTGAAAGCGGTCCTTCCGCAGGATGCGTCCTTCATGATGCCGGCGCCCGGCGCGTGGATGCGCTATGCGCCCGCTCCCTGAATCGAGCGTTGACGACTGATCCCATCGTGGACCATTCCGGGAAAGTCGATCTGCAGAATGCGGAGACCGCTGACGCCGACAGGGATGGTGCGCGCATCCTGGTGGTCGACGACCAGGAGGACAACGTCCGACTGCTCGCTGATCTATTGAGCTTGCACGGCTACACGGTCGAGACAGCGCTCAGCGGTCAGGGCGCGCTGGATTCCGTGTATCGGTCCACGCCGGATCTGATCCTGCTCGACGTGGTGATGCCTGGCTTGTCCGGCCTGCAGGTCCTGCGCCGACTCCGTTCCGACCCGCGATTCGCGATGCTGCCGATCGTGCTGGTGACTGCGCTCGATCCCGACACCGAGCGAATCAACGGCCTGGAAGCCGGGGCCGACGATTTCCTCGCGAAGCCCATCAATGGCCACGAGCTCATTGCCCGAGTCCGCTCGCTGGTGCGAGTCAAGCGCCTGTTCGACCGGATCGAAGCGCAGTCCGCCGAGCTGAAGCTGCTGAACGAAGATCTCGAGCGACGCGTCGCTGCCAAGGTCGCCGAAGTCGAGCGACTCTCCAAGCTGAAACGCTTCCTTGCGCCCCAGGTGGCCGCGCGCGTGGCCGTCGATGGCCCGGATTCGATACTCGCGTCGCATCGTGCGGACATCGCCGTGGTGTTTTTCGATCTGCGCGGCTTCACTGCATTCTCCGAGCGCAGCGAGCCGGAAGATGTCATGCGCGTGCTGCGCGAATATCACGAAGCGATCGGGACTCAATCCCAGCGATTCTCCGGCACGATCGAGCGCTTTGTCGGTGACGGCGCCATGGTGTTCTTCAACGATCCGGAGACCGTGCCCGAGCCGTGCGTGCAGGCAGCGAAATTTGCACTGGCCGTCTTCGAGGCATGCCGGAAACCGCTGGAGCGCTGGCGCCGCGAGGGGTTCGAACTTCACATGGGGTCCGGCATAGCATATGGATACGCTACCCTCGGTGCAGTCGGGTTCAGCGATCGCTACGACTACGGCGTCGTCGGGTCGGTGGCCAACCTCGCGTCGAGGTTGTGCGCCGAGGCGCGTGGCGGGGAAATCATCATGAGCGCGCGCGCTGCCAGCGCGCTGCCGGAATCGTTCCACACGGAAGCGGTCGGACGGCTGACGCTCAAGGGATTTCGCGACCCGGTCGAGGTGTTCCGGCTTTCCAATGCCAATTGACCGTTCCTGAGGACATCACGAAGCGCAGGCAAGAAGCCGGCGGATCTTGGCAATCAGCCGGGTGAAGACGATCGGCTTCGTTTCGAAGTCGTCGCAACCGGCATCGTACGCCTCGGCGCGATCCTCCTCCATCGCGTGCGCGGACAGCGCGATGATCGGGATGCGGCGAGCCACTGAGCTCGCCCTGATCCGGCGCATCGCCTCGAAGCCGTCCATGATCGGGAGATAGAGATCCATCAGCACGAGGTCGGGGCCTTCCCGTTCCGCGAGTTGCACGCCCTGCGCGCCGTCGGTGGCGACCATGATTTCGAGATCGCCCTCGAGCTCCAGCCAGGCCCGAAGCATAGCGGCGTTATCCTCGTTGTCCTCGACGTACAGGATCCTGGGCATCACGTCCCCATTTGCCAGGTGCTCTGCGCGAGCGGAGCGTTGACGGTCAGGCGTTCGGACGCGATTCGCCGCGCCCGGTCAGATGATCGAGCGTGTCGACGAGTCGATCCGGGTCCACCGGCTTGGTCAGGCATGCGGCCGCTCCGAGGGAAAAGCCCTTGTTCAGTTCGCTGCCGAGCGCCGCAATGACGATCACGGGAATGACGCACAGGTCGGGATCCTCCTTCAGCGATGCAAGGACGGACCAGCCGTTGTAACCCGGCATAACGATGTCGAGTGTGATCGCGGCGGGAACGAGCTCTCGTGCGCGTCGCAGCCCTTCCAGCCCGTCTGCCGCAGCGGCCGTGGCGTATCCGTGGCGGCCGATGCGCTCGGAAAGGAGCTCACGCGCGACCGGGTCATCGTCGATGATGAGCACGACGCCCGTCGTCGGCGCCGGCGCTTTCGTCAAAGGTGCAGGCGACGCGCGATCTTTTTCCGGCAAGTCGCCTTCGAACGGCGGACGCTCGGGAAGCCGCGCGGTGAACTTCGAGCCCTTTCCCAGCTCGCTGACGACGATCAGGTCGCCGCCCATGGCGCGGCAGATGCGGCGACTGATCGCGAGGCCGAGCCCGGTCCCGCCGAATTTCCGCTGCGTCGCCTCGTCCCCCTGGGAAAAATCTTCGAACAGTCTTTCCTGCTGCTCGCGCGCCATGCCGATGCCCGTATCCGCCACTGCCACCTCTGTCCACTTCCGGCCGTCGGTCAGCACCTCCTCGATCGATATCTCCACCCGCCCGCGCTCCGTGAACTTGCACGCGTTGGAGACGAGGTTCAGGACGACCTGCATGAGACGCCCGGGATCGGTGCGAAGGCGCCCGAGGGCGACGGGACATTGGACGCTGACGGTGTTCCCGGTCTGCTCGACAAGGGAACGCGTGGTTTCCACGGCGTCGCGCACCAGGGCCGCGACGTCCACGTCCTCGTAGTGGAACTTCGTCTTCCCCGCCTCGATCTTCGCCATGTCGAGGAGCTCGTTGATGAGATTGAGCAGGTGGCGACCTGCCCGCAGGATGCGCTCGAGCGGATCCTTTGCGGCCTCGGTCGCATAGCGCGAAGGATGGAGCGTCATCAGCTCGGAGTATCCGATGATTGCATTGAGCGGGGTCCGCAGCTCGTGGCTCATCGTCGCGAGAAACTGGGATTTCGCACGGCTGCTCTGCTCCGCGTCCAGGCGGGCGCGCTCGGCGATCTCGATGAGCGCCTGGTTCTCGAAGCCCCGACGAATGGACTCGTCGATCAAGCCGTTGATCTTGCGTCCGAAAGTGAGTGCCAGGAGCAGCGCGATGATCAGCGGAACCGCGAGCGCGATCTGCTCCACATGACCGCTCGCGAGCGAGCGCACGATGAATGGCAAGAGCACCAGCACGATCAGCGGATAGAAGGCGGGAGCGAACAGGGAAAGCGTCGGAATCGTGAGGGACGCGACACCGAAGAGGACGAGACAGAGATAGACCTGGGAAAGAATGGACTCCGGCACGTAGAACAGGAGCCCGGCGCTTCCCCAGATGCAGCCGGCGATCGTGGTCGCAAGGATGTAGAGGCGCCCCCACCGGCGCGACTGCGAGGCGGTCGGTTTGGCGGCCAGGTACCGTCGATAGCTGATGATGCGAAACGTCTGATGAACGGCCAGCGCGCCGCCCCACGTGAGCAACGTGGCGTGCGACACCGCGGCCCACAACACCGCAATCAGGAACATGCCGGCGACGAGGGAACCGCCGGTCGTCGACGGCGAGTGCAGGTACACCATGCGGATCTGCTCTGCGCGAACGCGCTCGGCGAGGTCCGGGTGCGCAAGGTCGACGTTTGCTTTGACGGTGCTCTTCGCTGCGCGGTTCATCCGGGTAGCCGTGCCTCAGAGTACGACCGATTCAGCCGGACTGCCGGGATGAAGCGTCGCGGCAACCCGCGATTCATGCACGATCCGTGAACTCCGCCACTGGGGCAACAGCGCGCCGTCCCCGTCGGTCACTCGCCAGGGCTCGAGAAGCGCGCGGCGCTGCGCTTCGGACTCGAAATCGGCGTCGTTCAGAGGTACCGACTCCGGAGGGGGCGCGTCCGTGCCCGCGATATAAGTCCGGCCCGGAAAGTCCCACGTGCTCGGCTGCATGATCGCCATGTCCCCGACGTCGATCAGCGCGGAAAGCCATTGGCCCCTCGCCAGGTAAGCCGGCACTTCCCGGGCGACTTTCGCGAGCCGCCGCCGCGCCGAAAAGACCTCGCGCGTCACCTCGCGGTACGCGGCCACGAACTCGTCCACCGTAGACTTTCTGGGACGTACCGCCAAAGTGTATCCCGCCAGGTCCCGCAGCAAGACGTTGGGCATGAACGCCGGCGGACGACTCTGGCGTCCGAGTCGCTGGAAATGGGGTGTCCCGGGTATCGGTGATTCGAAGGATATGAACGTCGGGACGTGGAGTCCGCAGCGCGTCAGATTTTCCGGGATGCGTCGGATATCCTCGGCTGAATCGGACACCGGACTGACCATGAGTCCGGACATGATCAGGATCCCGTGCTTGCGGCAGAAGTCCAGCGCGGAGCGCATCTTGTGGATCACGTTCTGATGCTTGCGCATGTCCGCCAGCGCGTCGGGGTTGAAGCTTTCCAGCCCCACGAACAGGCCGCGACATCCTGACCGCGCCATCGTGCGGACGAGATCGGGGTTCGCAATCACGTTGAAGGTGGCGGCGCCGTACCACTGGAGTCGCAAGGGCTCCAGGGCCTCGCAAAGCGCTCGCAGATACCCGAGGTTTCCCCCGATGTTGTTGTCGCAGAATCCGACTATTCGCCGGTTGTAGGCCGGTACCGTGCCGGCGAGCATCTGCTGACCCGCGGCAATATCCCGTATGACCGCGTGCACGGGTCGGGTGTGATGCCGTGTGCCGAGGCCCGTCAACACGCAGAACTCGCAGGTGAACGGGCAGCCGCGGGTCGCCTCGAAGCACAAGGCATGGTAGTGCTTTCCGCCGAAGAGATCGAAGCGCGGTGTCTTTACCCGGTCGGATGAATAGGGCGGCGAGACATAGCGATTCTGCAGGGCATTCGCACAGAAGTCCGCGTAAACGCGCGGGACGGAACCTTCCGGATCGCCGACGACCACGGCGTCGAACCACGGTTCGCAGAGATGGGGGAAGCTGCTGGCGAACGATCCCCCGATGACGGTCTTCGCTCCCCGGCGGCGCCAGTAGTGCGAGATCTGCCGGGCCCGATCCATGTCCGAATGCATCGAGGAGATGAAGAGCAGGTCGTAGTCGCGCTTCCATTCGAGATCCTGCGAAGTCTCATTGACGATCTCGATCTCGATATCGCGCGGCAGGAGTCCCGCGAGCATTGGCCCGATCTGGGGCTGGAGCGAATGAGGATTCTTCTTTCCGCGTCGGTGATAATCGACGTACACCGAAACGATCCCCACCCTCATTCCGTGCCCGGCGTTCGGTGAGTCAAACGTGCTGCAAGGCCTCGCCGCGGGGCCTGTGGCCGCCGTGCAGCGCAGGGAGCGCATACGGACGTGCGTCCAATCAGGCTGATGGTCACTGCCGACCCCTCCTCCCCCAGGACTTGAGGGCGACGCCACGCGGATCACTGGCCAATCACCGCGCAATCTACGCTCGCGGCGCCAAGACCGCAACGCTCCCCCTTCGCCGCGCCGCTCAGGAGGCGGTGGCGTCTATCGGCTGACCGAGGACTGGCAAGTGCTACTGGAGGCGGGGGTCGGAATCGAACCGGCGTCCACGGCTTTGCAGGCCGCTGCATGACCACTCTGCCACCCCGCCGCGGGGTGACCTGCCCCGAACCGAAAATTCCGGATCGACGGACAGGCCTGGAAAAACAAAAAGGGAAAGCACGCCGCGCTTTCCCCTCCGGAGGCTCAGCGTCGCATCGCGCGACGCGGGCCGTCTGAAAACCTGGAGCGGGAAACGAGACTCGAACTCGCGACCTCAACCTTGGCAAGGTTGCGCTCTACCAACTGAGCTATTCCCGCGCTGCGGGACAAGATTATACCTGCCGGGGCGAACGGCGTGTCAACGCATCAGCCATCGCGAAAGGCGCGCGGAGCGGCCATCTTGAGGTAGTAGAACATCGACGCGAGCGTCAGGACAGCCGCGAGATAGATCAGCCAGGTTCCGATCCGGAAGGGCTCGAACCAGGTGCCGATCGGATCGAAGTAGAGCAGCAGGGGAATCGCGACCATCTGGGAGACGGTCTTGATCTTCCCGAGAAAGTTGACCGCAACGCTTTTCGCCTCGCCCACCTTTGCCATCCACTCGCGCAAGGCCGAGATGGCGATCTCGCGGCCCACAATCACGGCCGCGACGAGCGCACTGACTCGATCGAGTTCCACCAGCATCATGAGCGCTGCCGCGACCATCAGTTTGTCCGCCACGGGATCGAGAAACGCACCGAACGCGGACTGCTGGTTCAGGCGTCGGGCCAGATAGCCGTCGAGCCAGTCCGTGATCGCTGCCGCGACAAAGAGAATCGTGGCCGCCAGATTGCGGTCCACCATGTTCATCCAGTTCCCGGGCACGTAGTAGATTGCCATGAGCAGCGGGATCGCGATGATCCGCAGCCACGTCAGGAAATTCGGCAGATTCATGCGCATAGGGGGATTTTCATCGAGATCGTGTCAATGCAGGTCGCGATAGATGCGCTCGGCGAGGATCCGGCTGATGCCCTCCACCTGGGCAAGGTCCTCCACGCTCGCTGAGGCGACGCCGCGCAGTCCGCCGAATCGCTCCAGGAGCTGCCGGCGACGCTTCGGGCCCACGCCTGAAATTCCTTCGAGCGAGGAGGTGACGCGCGCCTTGCCCCGCCGGGCGCGATGGCCGGTAATCGCGAACCGATGCGCTTCATCGCGAATCTGCTGGATGAGATGCAACCCCGGATGGTCGCTGGCGAGACGTAATGTCCGATCGCTGTCCGCCAGAACGAGTTCCTCGCGGCCCGGTTTGCGCTCGGACCCTTTTGCCACGCCGATCAGATCCACATCCGACAGCCCGAGCTCCGCAAGGACTTCCTTCGCGGTATTCACCTGACCTCTTCCGCCATCGATCAGCAGCAGATCCGGAACGACGCCCTCCCCTCGAGTGACTTTTTCATAACGCCGCTGGAGCGCCGAGCGCAGCGCGCCGTAATCGTCTCCGGGCGTCACGCCGGTGATGTTATACCGGCGGTATTCGCCGTTGCGCATGCGCAGCTGATCGTAGACCACGCACGCCGCAACGGGCGCCTCACCCATCGTGTGACTCACATCGAAGCATTCGATCCGCTGCACCGCGGGCACCAGACCGAGCGCATCGCGCATCGCAGCCAGCCGCGTTTCCTGGGTCCCCCGCTCCCGTGTCCGTTGCGCGAGCGCCAGCGCTGCGTTGCGTGCGGCCATCTCCAGCCAGGCACGGCGCTCCGTCTGCGGGCGCGACACGATGTGCACCGCTCGCTTGGCGTGCTGCGACAATACCGCCGCGAGATCGCCCGTATCGGCGCCCGCCTCGATCACAATCACGCTCGGGGGCGGCGCCTGCAAGTAGTGCTGCGCGAGAAATGCGGCCACGACGTCATCCGTGCTGTGGGACTCGGCGTGCTCGGGGAAGAAGCTCCGGTCTCCCAGGCACCGGCCGTTGCGTACCATCACCAGGTTCACGCATGCCACCTCGCCCTCCATGGCACATACGACCGCGTCGACATCCGCGGACTTCGCCGTATCGACATACTGCGTCTGCTGCACCCCCGAGAGCGATTTGATCTGGTCGCGGTGAATGGCGGCCCGCTCGTATTCGCGCCGTTCCGAGGCGTCTTGCATGCGTGCTGCGAGCGTGGTGAGCACATCGTCCTCGTGCCCCTCCATGAAGAGTGCCGCGTTCCGCACGTCCGCGGCGTATTCGTCCGGCTGGATCAGGCCCACGCAGGGCGCCGAGCAGCGCCGGATCTGATGCAGGAGGCAGGGGCGTGATCGGTTCTGGAACACCGAATCCTCGCACGTTCGCAACCGGAAGACCTTCTGGAGCAGCTGGATGCTCTCCCGAACGGCAGCGGCGCCCGGAAACGGTCCGTAATACGAGTTGTCGCGATCGAGCGCCCCCCGGTGGAATCCGAGGCGCGGGTAGGGACCGCCACCAATCATCAGATAAGGATACGACTTGTCGTCGCGGAAGAGGATGTTGTAGCGCGGCGCGAGCGATTTGATCAGGTTGTTCTCGAGCAGCAGCGCCTCCCCCTCCGATGATGTCACCGTCACCTCGACGCCGGCCACCTGGGAAAGCATGATCTGGGTGCGCGGACCATGATCGGATTTCTGGAAATACGATGCCACGCGCTTCTTGAGATCACGTGCCTTGCCCACGTACAGGACACTCTGCCCGGCGTCGAGCATCCGGTACACGCCGGGGAGGTGAGGCAACCCCCCGATCAGGTTCGCACTATCCAACACTCCGGTCTCGGCTTGAGGCATTCCACGCTGCTGGAGGTCGCTAACCGCAATCAAGTCACGGCGGGAGACCCACGAATCCCGCAATGTCGCGCACGACCGCCTCGAACATGGCCTCGGTCAGGCGCTTCGTCTGCGTATTGTATCGGCTGCAGTGGTAGCTATCGAACAGGCGCAGGCTACCGGGCAAATCGTGAACTGCATGATGCGCGAATGGGAACTGGCCCAGTTTGAGCCCGCGCGCCCGAAGCACGGCCTCGTGCGCGATGCGACCGAGGGCGAGGACCGCCCGCGGTGGGTACTTCGCCATTTCCGCCGCCAGATACCGGTTGCAGCACCGGATCTCGGCGGGAACCGGCTTGTTCTGCGGCGGGAGACATTTCACGGCGTTGGTGACCCGACATCCGATGAGCATAAGCCCGTCGTCCGGATCGTTGGAACCCGAATGGCTCGCAAAACCAAACCGATGCAGCGTGCGGTAGAGGAGGATACCGGCGAAATCGCCGGTGAACGGGCGGCCGGTCCGGTTCGCCCCATGCATTCCCGGCGCGAGTCCGACAATCAGCAATCCGGCCTGACGATCGCCGAACGGCGGCACGGGTCGCGCATGATAAGCGGGTCGCTCGCGCCGGACGCCTTGCAGGAAGGCCGTCAACCGCGGGCAGTCGTGGCATCCGGGATCGAACATGTCCCGGGGCCACGCCTCGCGGAGTCTGTTTCCGGTAAAATCGCCCGCTTTTACGTCCGGCACAGACAAGTCTTCTTATGGCGAAAGCACTGGCAACCGAAATTCGCGTCGGCAACCTGCTCGAGTGGGACAAGCGGGTCTGGCGCGTCCTGAAATCCTATCACGTGCATGTCGGCGGTCGCGGCGGCGCGTTCATGCAGGTCGAGATGAAGGACATCGAGGCCGGCACCAAGACGAACGTCCGCTTCCGGACCGACGAGAAGGTCGAACGCGCATTCGTCGAGCCGCGCGGGATGCAATACCTCTACCAGGACGGCGGCGCATTCGTCTTCATGGACCAGGAGTCCTACGAACAGCTCAACATCAGCGCCGAGATGCTGGAGGGCCAGGCGGGTTTCCTGCTTCCCAACACCGACGTCCAGGTCAACTTTCACAACGATCGCCCGATCGGCGTGCAGCTGCCCCCGAGCGTCGTGCTGACGGTCGTCGAGACGGACCCGAATATCAAGAACTCGACGGCCACCACGTCGTTCAAGCCGGCGCGCATGGAGACCGGGATCACGGTTCTGGTGCCGCCTTTCATCGAGGCGGGCGAGAAGATCAAGGTCAATACCGACGAAGGGGTCTATATGGAGCGGGCATAGAACCTCACGCGAGCATCCCCGAATCGCCTGCGCCCGCCAGGGTGCGCAACGCCGTCTCGTAACCCGCTCTTGCATCCGCCGCCGGCCTGCCCTGAAACCGGGCAAGTCGGGCGGCTGCAGCCGGCGGTGCCTTCAATCCGGAAAGCAGGGCGCCCGCCGCCGCCCGGTTTCCGCAGACAAGGACCAGGTCGCAGCCCGCGCCGAGCGCTGCTCTGCCCCGCGCCACGATATCGCCCGCGACGCGCGCCCCTTCCATCGAGAGATCGTCGCTGAACACCAGCCCATCGAACCCGAGCTTTCCGCGCAGGATCCGGGCGAGCCAGATGCTCGAAAAACCCGCCGGGCGCGAGTCCACCTTGGGGTAGATGACGTGAGCCGGCATGACGCCGGCGAGCCCCGCGGCGATCAGCGTCCGGTACGGCAGCAGGTCCTGCGCTTCGATCTGTGCGAGTTCGCGCTCATCGACGGGCACTGCGATGTGCGAATCTGCGCGCACGAATCCGTGCCCGGGGAAATGCTTCGCGACCGCACCCATGCCGCCCCGGCCCATCCCGCGCACCAGGCTCGCCGCAAGGCGGGCCACTCCCTGCGGCGTGCTGTGAAACGCCCGGTCGCCGATGACGCTGCTCGACCCGAAGTCGATATCGACCACCGGAGCAAAGCTCAGGTCGACACCGTGTCCGAGGAGCTCCGAGGCGAGAACGAGTCCGATCGCACCCGCGAGATTCTCGGCGAGGCCGGGGTCCCGGTCATACACGGCGCCCAACGAACGCATCGGCGGCAACCGGGTGAATCCATCCTGAAATCGTTGGACGCGACCGCCTTCGTGGTCGACCGCAATCAGCAATGAAGGCGAGCGCAGGCCGTGAATGTCCGCCGTGAGCTGCGCCAGCTGCGCTGGCGATGCAAAATTCTGCTTGAACAGGATGACGCCGCCGACGGCGGGATGGGTCAGAACCTCCCGATCCGACGCGTCGAGAGTGAGGCCCGCGACGTCGAGCATCACCGGTCCGAGTGGCAATTCAAGCGGCATGCCGGTCTTCCCCTTCGAGGATGACGAAGGCCGCGGCCACCTCGCGCTCGTCGGTCAGGCTGACATGCACCTCGCGGATTCGTCGCGTGGCCAGCAGTACCGCGAGCGCTTCGGAGAACCAAAAGCAGGGTTTTCCGGAAGTGAGGTTGGCGACACTGACGTTCTGCCAGTTGACCGGAAAATGAATGCCGGTTCCCATCGCCTTGGAAAAAGCCTCTTTCGCTGCGAAGCGCTTTGCAAGATATGCAGCCGGCTTGCGGTGGGCGGCAAACCGCTCCAGCTCGTGCGGCACCAGGATCTTGCGCGCGAAGCGCTCTCCGTGACGCGCAAGCGCCTGCTCGATGCGCGGAATCTCGACGAGATCCGTGCCGATGCCGAGGATCACCGCGGTTCCTCTCGCGCGGCACGCCACGCCGCCTGCGTGATGAGGGCCTTCATCTCGCGAACCGCATCGCGCATGCCGATGAAGACCGCCCGGCTCACAATCGCATGACCGATGTGCAGCTCCCGGATGCCAGGCAGTTGTGCCACCGGATCGACATTGATGTAGTTGAGAGCATGGCCGGCATTGAATCGCATTCCCAGCGCGCGAATCGCCTTGCCGGCTTCGGCGAGCTTCGCCAGCTCCGCCATGACCGGCGGGCTCTCCGCGTCGCGCCCCCGCGAATGGAAAGCATGGGCGTAGGGCCCCGTATGCACCTCGCAGACCGCCGCGCCGACCCGCTGCGCCGCCTCCACCTGACGCAAGTCGGCATCGATGAATACGCTGACCACGATGCCCGCATCGCCGAGCTTCCGGACCGCAGCGGTGAGTTTTGCTTCCTGAGCCACGATGTTCAGCCCGCCTTCGGTCGTGATCTCGTGCCGTCCTTCCGGGACGAGCATCGCCATCTCCGGCCGCAGGCGGCATGCGATTCCGATCATTTCCTCGACTGCCGCCATTTCCAGATTGAGCTTGATGTGCGTGAGCTCGCGCAGCCGCCGCGCGTCCTCGTCCTGGATGTGCCGGCGGTCCTCGCGCAAGTGCACGGTGATCCCGTCAGCGCCGCCGAGATGCGCCTCGACCGCGGCCCAGACCGGATCGGGCTCGTAGGTGCGTCGCGCCTGGCGCACCGTTGCGACATGATCGATATTGACGCCGAGTTCAATCATGACGTTCCCCTGGATCCACCGCCCCATTCGTTACGCAAGTACGCAAGAACTTTGCCGCCCGCATCACAGCTCCTGCAAGGATTCGAACACGCGCCGACTCTGGAGTGGACGCTGATCGAGCCGGTGATTGATGATCAGTCGCATCAGTAGCCGGCCCTGTTGCAGCGTCTGCGGATCGCGGAAATCCTCACGGGCGATCTCGAGCAACGCGCGTCCGCTGAAAAGCAGGCCGTCTGCCCCGCCCGTCCTGCCGCCTGCTCCGACGGCAACCGGGCCGCGTTCGGGCTCGTACCGATACATGGCCTCCGGATCCAAGCTGGCGCCCGATACCGGCTCGCGATCGAGCGTCAAGGCATAGCCCAGCTCCTTCAGCAGACGTTTCTCGAAATTGCGCAGCACGGGCGCTGCCACTGCGCCCCGTGCCAGCCGATCCAGCGCTTCGGCGTAGGCTTCGAACAGCGCGTCATGGGCGTCTTCGCGCGGCAGAAGGCGCAGCATGAGCTCATTGAGGTAGAACCCGCAGAAAATCGCTTCTCCCGCCAGGAGGGGCTGCCCGCCGCGCCACTCGGCTTTCATCAATGTGCGCACCTCGCCCTTCCCGGCCCAACCGACGGCGAGCGGCTGAAACGCGAGCAGCGTGCCGCGCAGCACCGAGCGCGGCCGCCGGGCGCCTTTCGCAAGCACGGCGACGCGGCCAAATCGTCGGCTGAAGAGTTCGACGAGCAGGCTCGTCTCCCGAAACGGATAGCTATGCAGGACAAAAGCCTGCTCGCCGTCCACGCGTTCCCTTTCACCCATGCCCGTAACCCAGCTGACGAAGTTTCCCTTCGTCGTCGCTCCAGCCCTTCCTCACTTTCACCCACACCTCGAGATAAACCTTTCCACCGAACAGCTTCTCGATGTCCACGCGCGCCGCACTGGCGATCGCCTTGAGCTTTTCGCCGGCGCGCCCGATCACGATCGCCTTGTGTCCCGGCTTCTCGACCACGATTGCCGCGTGGATGCGGCGCAGTCTGCCTTCCTGCTCGAATTTTTCGATGACGACCGTGCTGCCATAGGGCACTTCATCCCCGACCGACCGGAACAGCTTTTCGCGCACGAGCTCCGCCGCAAGAAACCGCTCGTCCCGGTCGGTGAGTTCATCGGCGGGATACAGCGGCGGCTGCTCGGGCAGCCGACCCACCAGAACGCGCACGAGCTCGCCTACGTTGCGTCCGGTCCGCGCGCTCACCGGAACGATTGCGGCGTAATCGTGCCCTTTGGCGGCCGTCTGCAGGAACAGGATCATGCGCGTCTTCTCCGGCAACCGGTCGGACTTGTTCACGACGAGAATTGTCGGCAGCGTTTCTGGAAGCAGGGCAAGCACCCGGCGGTCCTCGGCCAGGAATCGGCCCGCCTCGATCACGAGCAGCGCCAGGTCGACACCATCGAGGGCCTGAATGACTGTCCGGTTCAGCACGCGGTTCAATGCGCCGCCCTGAAGAATCTGAAAACCGGGCGTGTCGACGAATACTGCCTGCGCGGTCTCCATGGTCAGGATGCCGGCGATGCGATGGCGGGTGGTCTGCGGCTTCGCCGAGGTGATGCTTAATTTCTGGCCGACCATCCGATTGAAAAGGGTCGACTTCCCCACATTGGGTCGACCGATGATGGCGACCACCCCGCTGCGGTTCACTGGCGTCGTCTCGTCCCGATTCACGGCTGGATACTCTCAAATGCCTGGCGCGCCGCATCCTGCTCCGCTGCCCGCCGGCTCGCACCGGTGCCGACCGTCCGTACTTCGAGCTCGCCGATCAGGCATTCCACCTCGAAGAGCTGATTGTGCCCGGCGCCGTGCGTGGCGACCACCGCATACTGCGGCAGCGCATGCTTGCGGCCCTGCAGCCACTCCTGGAGCCGGGTCTTCGAGTCCTTGGATACTGCCTTGGGATCCAGGGCAGCGAGCGCAGGCGCCAGAACCCGCACGATCATCTCCCGTGCGGCATCGAACCCCGCGTCGAGAAACACTGCGCCGAACACGGCTTCGAGCGCGTCGGCCAGCACCGATGCGCGGCGGAAGTCACCGCTCTTGAGCGCCCCCTTGCCGAGGCGCAAGTGGTCGCCCAGACCGATCTCGAGGGCGGCACGATGGAGCGACTCCTCGCGAACCAGGCTCGCGCGCATCCGCGTCAGGCGCCCTTCCTCGAGCGCGGGAAACCGCGCGAACAACTCGGCCGCGACGACAAAATTCAGAATGCCGTCGCCGAGGAATTCGAGCCGCTCGTTGTGCGGCGTGCTGTGACTGCGGTGCGTAAGCGCCTGCTCGAGCAGGCGAGGATTGGCAAATCGGTGGCCGAGCGCCCGCTCCAGTGCGTCGCGCTTCATTCCGAGCCGCGCATGCCGGCGTTACCCGCCCCGCTCCTTGAGCCGGCCGGGTTTGCTGGAGCCCGCAAATTCGATCACCAGGCTGATGTTGTAGAACAGCGGAACCCGTTTTTCATAGGCGAATGAGATCACGACCTCGCCGCCGTCCTTGGAGATTTCCAGATCCTGCGGTCCCACCGACGTGAAGTCATCGATCGCCTGGTGTCGCTCGAACGCCTTGCGCACATCGGCGACCGACCCGCCGCGGAGATCACCGCTCTGAGCGATGGAGGCAATCGCCTTCTTGATCGCGAAGTACTCGATGTATGCCGGCGTGACGCGCATACCGACCAGCGCCGCAAACACGACCAGGATCAGGATAAGAAGAATCCCGATCGCACTCATCCCCTTTTGACGTCGTTGCATATCCGCTCTCCTGCTACGGGAACGTGCCGATTCGCCGCGGCTCGCC